>SKVE01000292.1 GCA_007129635.1 Planctomycetaceae bacterium | reverse complement strand
TAGCCCGCCGCCTGGAATACTTGGGCGATGGTCGTCTCGTCCTCGCGCAGCATGTTCCGGCCCATGACCGTATGCCACACCCCGACTCGACCCGAATACCGACCGGTCATCAGGGCGGAACGGGTCGGCGAGCAGGTCGGGTCGACATGGAACTGTTCCAGCCGTACGCTGTTTTTTGCCAGCCGGTCCATGTTCGGGGTGATCACGTGGGGGTGGCCGTGAATGGCCATATCGCCATACCCTTGGTCGTCGGTCATGACCAAAATCACATTCGGCCGTTCTGCGGCCGGGGTCACCGCGATGGCAGCGATGACGATCGCCACCGCACCGATCCATGGGAACGCGTTCATCAAACTTCTCCAAAAAAAAAGGGGCAGGGCTCATCATGCGACCAGAATCCGCATCCATCATTCTAGGCTCTGGCGAGAAGCGTTGAAAGACGAAGAAGAAGGAGGCTGGTCGACAGGGCCCAAATCGCATGTCCTCGCAAAGGCGGGCAATTCGTTGCGGCCCGGTTTCTGCGAACGGTCGGCGCGCGTAGAATGGCCGCTTTGCGGACGCAGCCCCAACCTTTGAACCCGAACATCGAACCCGATGCTTTCGTACCTGGCACAATTGGCTTTGCGATTGGCGGCCGCCATGGCGGAATTGCCCGAGTCGTTGCGCGATCGGCATGCGGCCCATTTGCTGGCGGCGCAGGCTGCCGATGGCGGATTCGCCGGGCGCGAAGGGGACAGCGACCTGTACTACACCAGCTTTGGTTTGCGATCGTTGTCGATGCTGGGCCAGTTGTACGGAGAACCGGCCCAACGCGCGGCCGGGTTCTTGCGCAGCCGGCTGGACGGACGCGAAACGGTCATCGATACGCTCTCGTTGGTCTACGGCGCGGCGCTGCTGGAGATGTCTGCCGGGCTCGACGTGCTGGCCGACGCGCCCAGCGATTGGCGAGACATGCTGGTCCAGCGGCTGGAGCGTTATCGTCGCCCAGATGGCGGCTATGCCAAGGCGTCCGAGGGGCGAGCCAGCAGCACGTATCACAGCTTCCTGGTGCTGCTGTGCCGGGAATTGTTGGACCGACCGCTGCCCGAACCACAACGGATGGTCCATTTCGTGTTGTCGCAGCAGAGCCCCGAGGGTGGGTTCCGAGAGATCCGAGCGGGAAAGCGAGCGGGGACGAATCCTACGGCGGCGGCGATCGGTGTGTTGAGGATCCTGGACGCCTTGGACGAGAACGTCCGCCAAAGTACGATAGAGTTTCTGGCCGGGATGCAAACCGACGAAGGCGGTTTGCGGGCCAACACGCGGATCCCGATCGCCGATTTGTTGAGCAGCATGACCGGAGTGCTGACGCTGGCGGACCTGGGCGGGTCGGACCGGATCGACCGCGACGCGGCCCGACGATACGTCCTGGCTCTGGAAGGACCCGACGGGGGCTTCCGAGCGGCGGCCTGGGATGACGCGTACGATGTAGAATACACGTTTTACGGGCTTAGCTGCCTGGCCTTGCTGACCGCCGACACAGCGGATGCCGCGCGGTGATGGGGCGCAGATGGCGACAAGACTACAGGAGATCCAAGACCATGTCGGGATTGGTCGTCGAATCCGTTACGAAACAGTTTCCCACGCGCGGCGAACCGCTGGTGGTGCTGCGCGAAACCAGCCTGCGATTGGCGGCGGGCCAGAATGTGGCCATCCTGGGGCCCAGCGGGTCGGGCAAGAGCACCCTGCTGCATCTGCTGGGCACGCTGGATCGCCCGACCAGCGGGACCGTGGAACTGGACGGCCAGGACCCGTTTGAGTTGGAGGAACCGCAGTTGGCTCGATTCCGCAACCGGCACATCGGGTTCGTCTTCCAAGATCATCATCTGCTGCCCCAATTGTCCGCCCTGGAAAATGTGCTGCTCCCCACCATCGCCGATGGCCGTCCTGATGCCACGGAACTCCAGCGAGCGAAGGAGTTGTTGAACCGAGTCGGGTTGGGCGAACGAATGGACCACCGACCGGCGGAACTGTCCGGCGGCGAACGGCAGCGGGTGGGCGTCGCACGCGCTTTGGTCCGCCAGCCCAAACTGCTGTTGGCCGATGAACCGACCGGTAACCTGGACCGCCACAGCGCCGCATCGGTCGGTCGCTTGCTGGTCGAACTGCAACAGCAGGAAAACGCCATGCTGGTCGTCGTTACCCACAGCCCCGAATTGGCCAACCTGCTGGACCAACGTTACGAATTGGTCGACGGAACGCTGGAACCCCAGAATCAATAACGGGCTCAGCACCGATCGCGCCACCCGTGTCAGAAGAGCGGCCCCCACGCCCCCACGCGTTCCGCCCCCCACCGGTCCTGCACCGGTGGCGGCCCGGTTTGGAAACTATGTCAAAGACAACCCCCGCCGAACGCGGAACGGAAATGGAGGACAGGGGGTTGGAAGTGGCTAGAATAACGGAAGACGAGCCACCGCTTGCAACGCTATCAGCGACATGGGTTAATTCGGGCACTCTGAGCCGATTAAAGGACTTGTGTTATTGTTTTGGGTTGCGAAGATTGTAAGGGCGACTGGGCGAGCAACCGATAATGGAAAGCGAGTCGCTTCGTAGTCGCTGGACGCTTAGCCGCTACATTCACCTGACCCCATGTAGCGGCCGCAAGCCCCTGGCCGGCGATCTGGAAGCCTGGCCACACAGCAGCTTTGCGGGGTACGCTCGCAAGAGCAAGCGAGTTCCCTGGATCGCCTACGATCAACTGCACACCGCTTGGCAGGCGTCCGTCGGCGGGAAAGATCCGTTCCGAGCGTATCGAACTTATGTAAAAGAAGGCCTGGCCTCGCCGGACGATCCATTCCAGCAGCAGTTAAATGAATGGGTCTTCGGCAGTGAGGACTTTCTCCGACGTATGGTGGCTCTTGCCGCAGGAAGCGATTCTCATCAACACGAATCCACGAGCCGACGCCTGCGTAGCGTCCGTGTCGAAGAGATTCTCGAGGCGACAGCTTCCCGGCACGGCGTGGATGCATCTCGATACGCCGAGTTTCGCAGTTCGGCGCCTGGGCGGGATATGGCCGCCTGGTTATGCCGACGCTGGACGGGCGCAACGCTCAGCCAACTTGGTCCAACTTTTGGGCTGACCGGCACC
>SKVE01000099.1 GCA_007129635.1 Planctomycetaceae bacterium | reverse complement strand
TCACCGTTTGGACACCGTCGGCGTGGTGGACGACGTAGGGCACGGCGTGGTACCGCGAACCGCGCGAATTCCACCAGGCAAACACCTCGTACTCGCCCGCTTCCGGCAACTGCGGTGTGTAACGCGCCAGGCCCTTGACGCCCGGCTGCAGGAAAAAGTACTTGTCGCCGTACTTCTCTTCCGCTAGATCGCTGGTTCCCCAATCGCCCTCCAGATGGACCGCGATCGAAATGCCATCGATCTCCATCACACCAGGCTCGGAGAGCAACGGCTTGAGCGGCTCGGCCCGGGCGTCCGTCATTTCGAGGCCGTCCAGATCGGCGATGCGCACCCGCTGTAGCTCGACCGACTGCTTCCGGCCCCCGTAGCCGCCGGAGTGCGCGATCAGCAGGTACCCGTCGTGCTCCATGACCATCGGGTAATCGACCCCGTTCCGCTGCCCGCCAACCAGATAGTACAGCCGGTCGAACACCAGCCCATCGTCGCTGATCGCCAAGGTCAACGGGTCGCGCCGCGTCGGGTGCGAGTTCGATACCAACGCATACCGCCCATCGCTCATCCGCAGCCCGTGGAACTTCGAGCGGGCATCGGGAAAATCCGTTTGCACGGGCTGGGTCCAGGTACGTCCGTGATCCGTCGAAAACGAGCGGAAGATGTATCCGCTGCGCCGATTGTCGCGGAACAAAGCCATCAGATTGCCGTCGGGCAGCACCCACCAGTACGGTTCTTCGGCCGCCAACGGACCGTCCGGCACGGGAAAGGCTTGCCACTGGTCGAAACGCTCGACACCACCGATCAGAAAATCGACACCAGCCCGATGGTAGTCGTACGGCCGGCGCGACATCATCCACTCGCCGCTGGGCAGCCGCTTGGGCGAGAAGTTGTTGATGGCGTTGTCGTACACCACGCCATGCTCTTTCCATGTCTCTTCATCCGGGTCCCAACGATAGGCCAGCAATCGGAGACTCGGCCCGAAGAACCCGGCCGCCTCGTCCAGCGACATCAGCGCCAGCAACTGGCCGTCGCGCACCCAGAATCCGCGAGCGATGTAGCGGAATCCCTCAGGCTCCCGCGTATTGTAGTACGGCGAGTCCGGCCCGGAGTCGGGAGGATAATCGGTCATCATTTTCGCCTCGCTCCACTCCAGCCCGTCCCGGCTGGTGGCATACTTCACCACCTGACCGACGCGATCCTCGATGGCCGGCCCGTCGCTCCACATCGCCCAGAATCGCCCGCCGAAATGGACCAGGTAGTTGTGCTGATTCACACCAGCTTGAGCCGTGACGTCATGGATCACGACGTGTTGCTTCGGCACTTTCGGTAACTTGCCGAAGTCGATGGCGTGCGGGTGGTCGAACCAGTCGCCCGCCAGCATGACGGGCGAACCGGGATTCGTCGCCGGGTGCGGTGTCCCCTGGTCGCCGAAAACGACCGTCGGCAGACAGACCGTCAACACGGTAAGCAAGGCAGTTTTCAGAAAGACCTCGCAGTAGCTACACATTGGGTGCTCCTTGGGTTGTGAACGAGTTCAGGTTGGCGGATCATCCGCAGCAGTTGTTCGACAGCCAATCGGCCGGTTGTTTCCGGAGCCAGATCGATTGTCGGCGGACGAGGCGTCAAGCTGCGAAGGTAGACCGATCCGTTCCCGCAAGACGCAATGGCCAGATCCCTACCCCGGATGATTCGTAACCCGAAGTGTCAGCGAGGAAATCCAGGCATATTCCTCGCTTACGCCTCGGGTTACGATGCACGGCGTTTTGGGTAAGATGGATGCAACCAAGGATTTGAACGCCAGGCAGGTAATCTGATCGTCTGGAATCGACATCAGTGCTGGATCAGCACGATGTTGCGAAACCCGCCCGCGGTGCTGTAAGTGGCGAAGCCGAACGGGGGCATGGTATCCATCTCCCAGCGGACGGATAATTGCCGATCGGTGTGCTCGATGTCCACGATCTTGTGTTCTCTTTCGCCGTCATGCACCCAGGCTTCCAGCTTTTCCTTGGTCACGCGCAGCCGAACCTTGTACCATTTCTTGTTCTCGAATTCGATGGACCCGGTCGTTTCGTTTTCCGACGCGTCGAACCCATCGATGCTGGAGATTCCGGTCAACATGCCACCCCAACCGCCGAGGATCAGACTGCAGTGCGCATCGGCGACGGGGAAAGTCATGCCGCAAAAGAAATCGTAGCCGTCGCGCCGTCGAGCCTCGAAACGGACTTCATAATCCAATTTGGGGAACTCGCCCTGCCAGCGGACGCCGGTCATGAAGAGACCGGTTTCCAGGATCATCTCCTCATCCTCGACTCGGACCTCGCCGTGACGGTCGAAATCGACCTTGTCCAGGACCTGCCAGCCCTTGAGCGATTTGCCGTCAAAGAGAACCGTTTTGCGCCCCGCTTGCTCCGCCTTCTCCTGTACGGGACTCTGATCGTCCGGCGATGCGGCTTGACACGTCATCGGCAGCGGACCCGTGTAGGTCAAGCAGACGGCAAGCAAAGCGGTCAGTGTCCAGCGAACACTTCTCCAGACCTGGGCACGAATTCGAAGATCGGATGGCATCGTTTCACTCCTTGGCGATCGTTGTTGTTAGATGGGAGCCAATCGCAGATCGGCCCAGGTAAACAATGAAATGTCGGAAGGCGAATGGCTTTCGACGACCAGCACCACCAGACGAATTCCTTGGATGTCGATATCCAGACGGCTGGACGATCCGTAACCTTCCAATAGGTCGGAATCCCACAGCAGATTTCCGTCGCCATAGACGCGAAAAGTACCAGCAGGCACCGCTGAGCCCTCTTGGTCGGCGTCCGCGATGGCTGCTAGTCCCGTCAATCGCTGATAGGCCCTCTGCAGCGGGAAGGAGATCTGGCAACTGCCTAGGTTGGTGGTCGGTTGCGCCCAAAGAGCGGCTGGGTAGACCTGGCTATCAATCTGCACCGAACGAACAAGCTGAGCATCGCCCAACAGGACGTCCAGCATCATGCGCCGCGAGGTTCGATACTCCCCGCGCTGAATGGTGTCCCAGTACTGCTTCAGATTCTCCATGCTGAATTCGGCAAGGAACCCCACTTTGCCGAAGTTGATTCCCAGCATGGGTATCTGGCGATGTATCATGGCCCGGGCCTGG
>SKVE01000905.1 GCA_007129635.1 Planctomycetaceae bacterium | reverse complement strand
TGAGGAAGACGTCCGCGCCGATCGCCAGCGATTGCCGTCGGCTTTCTTCGAACGCGCCGGCCGTCAATACCACGATTTTGGTGTATTGCCCCCTGGCGTCTGAGCGAATCTTCTGGATGACTTCATAGCCATCCATCCCAGGCATCCATAGATCGAGCACCAAAAGATGTGGCTGCCAACGTTGGTGGACCACCAACGCGGTTGTTCCATTGGCCGCTTCCTCCGTCTCGAAGCCCACTTGGCTCAAGGTATCACAGAGCAATCTACGGCTGTCTTGGTGATCATCGACGACCAAGATTCGACGAGTGGATTGGCCGTCCCTCAGATGAAGAATTTTGCCCCGCTGGGTTTGCGAGGGCAAGACCGTGGCTTCGACAGGCGACAAGCGAACCGTAACGTGAAACACGGTTCCTTGTCCAGGTTGACTGTCGACGGTAATGTCTCCGCCCATCAGTCTTGCGAATTCACGACTGATCGCCAAACCTAAGCCCGTGCCGGTACCCGCCGTCCGTCCGCTTCGCGTCTGCTCGAAGCAGCGGAACAACTGTTGCAGCTCGTCTTGGTCGATCCCTGGACCGGTGTCAGCGATCTCGACTCGCATCAGCCATCCACCATGCGAATCCGGTTCGCCGGCGATCTGCAGAGAAACTCGTCCTCGATCAGTGAATTTGACTGCATTGGCCACTAGGTTGACCAGCACTTGCCGCAGCTTGTTCTCATCCGTCATCACCCAGCGGGGAAGATCCTCACCGCGCAGGAGGTCGAATTCCAATCCTTTGCTTTCGGTTCGCTCACGAAACATCCACTCCAGATCATCCAGAAATCGGTACAGGTCACAACGGACCGGTTGCATGGTCACCCGGCCGGCCTCGATTCGAGACAGCTCGAGGATATCGTTCAGCAGGCCCAGCAGATGTTGGCCATTGCGATTGATCGCCTCCAGGCGCTGGTAATGCCGCGTGGAAAGCTCCGGATCGTGGAGCAGGAGCTGGGAGAACCCGAGAATGGCGTTCATCGGCGTGCGGATCTCGTGAGACATATTCGTCAGGAAAACACTCTTGGATCGATTTGCTGCTTCTGCCGCTTGCCGCGCGTGTTCGGCTTGCTTCATCATGTCCAGGGCGACTTGGCGAGCCTCTTCCAATTCGGCGGTCCGCAGCAGCACTCGTTCCTCTAACTGGGCATTCAGCTCTCGCAACATGGCTTCGGCCTGTTGACGAGCTGCCCGTTCTTCGGCGGTTGTCAAGGCGTTTTCGATGGCCGGCACCAAACGCTCCAGGCGTTCTTTCAAAACATAATCCGTCGCGCCCAGCCGCAGGCAGTTTACCGCTTGTTCACCGGTTAACGCGCCTGATAGAATAAGCACCGGAACGGAAGGAGCGTATTGGATCGCCAGTCGGATCGCCTTCTCGCCGTCGTATCCGGGGATTCCATAATCGCACAACACCAGGTCGTAGGGTCCCTGTTCCACGGCCGACTCGAATGCTTCCCGACTGGCAACCCATACGATTTCGCAGGTCAACCCGTCGGCGCGAAGGCGGTGGGCGATCAGCTCGGCGTCAAGTCGGCTGTCTTCAAGATGCAGGACTCGAAGGTTGGGCTTCATGGGGGTCGATACAAGTGCGACGCTTGTGGTTTCGCCGCTGCAAAGCAGTCTTTTCTCATCTACGAGGCATATCAGCAACCGTTTGAGCCTGGAAGACCACGCGGTATTGTCGAGCGGGGTCGCAGCGTCGGGGATTGGGGATCAGCACGAAATCGTCGGCCACAACCGGTTGCAGATCCTGGCCTTCCAGGATGCGGATCTCGGTCACGCGATGCGGAAGGAAGTGAATGATCGGACGCCAGCCTCGTTGCGATCCGTTGTTATTGACGGGCTGGAAGGAATGCGCGCCGCGCTGTGGTGTGACGGTGATCGTGTAACGATCGTCGTCGATCGTCAATTGCTGCTCGTAAGCCCTGGGCGCTTCGGCCAGACGCGATTCCCATTTCGGGTCGCCGTAGAAAGCCAGGACATCGCGATCGAACAGTAAGCCTCGCTGCTCTTGTCCGGCAGCGGTTTGCAACCGGTGGATCAGGGCATGGTGATTGGCCAAAAACGCCTCGGCGAACGTGTAACGTCCGGGTTGTTCGACAAAGTAATCCAGGCAGCCCCATCCGGCGTAACCAAACCACGTGGGCACGGTGTAGCCGATCATTTGCTTGACGCCCACCGAGTGCATCCAGGCCAAGGCCATGGCATCGGGGCCGTCGATGTGTCCCATCAGGCAGTTCCCCACCGCCATGTAAACCTTGGGGTTGGTCGATCCGATCTCGTGGCGTTTGGAATGCGTGTCCTCGCCCCACATCTGCCCGGCTTGCGAGCGAAAGAAGCCGTTGCGGTAGGTGAACCCGATCATCCAATCGCGCTCGGTCGCATGGCCCGAAGTGATGAACAGATCGGGTCGGTATTCATTCAGCGTTTCGACTAGGGACGCGGTGGAATCGATGGGACCCTTTCGCGTTTCGATGTCGCCGCCGGGCAGTTTATGCACCTGCTTTCCCGGAACCAGTTCGTCGTACCAGCGGCCCTCGGTACAGGCCTCCAGAGCGAACTCGGTGCCCGCCGCAACCTTGTGAATGACCAACGGTTGATCGTGTTGGGCGATGGCCAGGGCTGCGGTGGCGTCCCATCCCGTCACGATACCCCACAGGGTATCGGTGTAAGGGTCCTCGTCATATTGCCGCGTCATTCGGTGCACGTTCGCGACAAACTCCCGTGTCGCTTCGTTCGGCGTCGCGACAAAGCACGTATAACGAGGATGCCACGCCCGCAGATCCGGCAGCGATTGATCCACCGACGTCGTATAGCGGAAGACGCGCCCCTGGTGCTTCTGCTGCAGGGCGTCTACGACCCTTCGCCAAGCGGCGTCTTGGTAGGTGGCCGTCGAAACGACGATAGCATAATCGGCCGCTTTCGCTGGCGACGACACCAGCAAGGCTGCTGCCGTCGCAAAGACCACGGATCGGGAAGCTGATTTCATGGGCGAGACTCCTTAGGAGGCGGTAACAAAACTGGCCTGGGAGACCTACGGTCGGCGGTTTCGGCGGGGTCAGAGACCCGCGCCGAACAGTTTTGTTACCGCCTCTTACTCAGA
>SKVE01000985.1 GCA_007129635.1 Planctomycetaceae bacterium | reverse complement strand
CGTGTCGCCCTCGGCGACGTTCCAGGAGACCAGGATGCCTTCTTCCATCGTATTGCTGGCCGCCGGCATCAAGATGGGGGTGGCTTTGTTCGGGTCGCCACCGGCTGTCGCTGGCGGTGACGAAGCTGGCGGTTTGGGCGCCGCGGCCGGTTCGACCGGTTCTGCGGCGGCCGGCTTGGACTCGGAAGCCCCCGCCGTCACCATCGTCGCCAACGCCTCACCGACCCGCACCGTCTGGCCAGGCGACGCCACGACTCGTTCGAGCGACCCGGCCTGAGACGCTTCGAGGTGCACCAAGGCGTTGTCGATCTCTAATTCCACCAGGATCTCGCCAGCAGCAAACGTATCACCCGGGCTTTTCAACCAGCGAACCACCGTTGCGTCTGCCGCACCCGCAGCCAACTGGGGAAGATTCATCGACGCTTGCATGCTCGTTTTCTCCGCGTTTTTTCTGTCCCGACGAATCCCACCAATATTTGGCGTCGCCGTGTTGATCACCGTCAAGGTTTCGTGTTAGTCTATTCGCACCCTGAAAGCGATTGAACGTAACAGCAGGGCTGTTTAGCGTCAAGCCGCCAGGCCGCATAAAGACGAGAAGTATCCGAGGACACCGGGGTCAAATATACAGTTACCGAGGGGAGAGAGTCTCACATGCCCAAAGAAGTTATGATCTGTCCGGCCGAAGCGCGCGCGAAGAGCCACCTTGAATTCACGCCGATCGCCATCAACCAGTACGACAAGACGATCGCCCAAGAGTTGGCTGCGGGCACGTTTTCAAAAGAGGATCTGATCCGCATCCAGCGCGACATGATGATCATCCGAGGCTTCGAAAGCATGCTGGATTCGGTCAAGCGTCAGGGCCATTATCAGGACATCCCTTACGAACATCGCGGTCCGGCGCACCTGTCGATCGGCCAGGAGTCCGCGGCGGTCGGCCAAGCGTATCTGCTGGGCGTCGAGGACCATGTTTACGGATCGCACCGCTCGCACGGCGAGATTCTGGCCAAGGGCTTGTCAGCGATCCAGCAACTGGATGACGACCATCTGTTGAAGATCATGCGGGAGTATTTCGACGGGGATTGCTTGCGAGTGGTCGAAAAGGACGCCGCCGGCGACGTGAAAAACCTGGCGATGGACTACTTGGTCTACGGTACGCTGGCCGAGATCTTTGCCCGCGAAGCCGGCTTCAACAAAGGCCTGGGCGGTTCGATGCACGCCTTTTTCCCGCCATTTGGCGTTTATCCGAACAATGCCATCGTCGGTGGTTCGGCGGATATCTCGGTGGGGGCCGCTCTGTTCAAGCACGTCAACAAGCGTCCCGGGATCGTGATCGGAAACATCGGCGACGCGGCTTCTGCATGTGGGCCGACCTGGGAAGCGCTGTGCTTCGCGACGATGGACCAGTTCAAGGAACTGTGGGCCGAAAGCCACCGCGGCGGTCTGCCGTTGATCATGAACTTTGTGAACAACTTCTACGGCATGGGCGGCCAACCGTTGGGCGAAACGATGGGTTTCAAAGTCCTGGCGCGGATCGGTGCCGGGCTGAACCCCCAACAGATGCACGCGGAACGGGTCGACGGATTCAACCCGCTGGCAGTGATCGACGCGATCCGGCGCAAAAAGGAGATCCTGCAAAATGGCGATGGGCCGGTGCTGTTGGACACCATCACCTATCGCTTCAGCGGTCATTCCCCATCGGACGCCAGTTCCTATCGCGGTCGCGACGAGGTCGAAGCCTGGCAGAAGATGGATCCGGTCACCACGTTTGCGGCGGATCTGGTCGATGCCAAAGTGTGCACCAAGAAGCAGATCGAGAAGATGCAGGCCGAGGTGGACGAGTTGATCGTGAAGGCCTACAAAAAGGCGATCGATCTGAGCGTTTCGCCTCACGCCGATCTGAAACAGAACGATTGCCTGCTGCAGCGGGTGATGTTCTCTGACCAGCGCATCGAGAAGTTCGGCGATGCCCCGGTCGATGTGCGGATGCCTTTGGAAGAAAACCCACGCGTCAAGCAACTGGCCGGACGCAGTCGCAGCGGACTGGACGAAAACGGCAAGCCACTGCCTAAACAGCGTTGCATCGCCATCCGTGATGCCTTGTTCGAAGCGATCATCGATCGGTTCTACACCGATCCGACGCTGGTCGCCTACGGAGAAGAGAACCGGGATTGGGGCGGCGCGTTCGCCGTCTATCGCGGGTTGACCGAAGCGTTGCCCTACCACCGGTTGTTCAATTCCCCGATCAGCGAAGGCGCCATCGTGGGCACCGCCGTCGGGTACGCGTTGGAGGGCGGCCGTCCGCTGGTGGAACTGATGTACTGCGATTTCATGGGCCGCGCCGGCGATGAGATCTTCAATCAATTGGCCAAGTGGCAATCGATGTCCGGCGGTCTGCTGAAGATGCCCGTCGTGTTGCGAGTGTCCGTCGGATCCAAGTACGGGGCACAACACAGCCAGGACTGGAGCAGCATGTGCACGCACATCCCCGGCTTGAAGGTCGTGTTCCCGGCCACGCCGTACGATGCCAAAGGCCTGATGTACTCGGCCTTGCTGGGCACCGACCCGGTGGTGTTTTTCGAGAGCCAGCGGATCTATGACATGCCCGAATTGTTCCAACCGGGCGGCGTCCCTTCGGAAGCGTACGAGATCACGATGGGCGAGCCCGATATCAAACGTCCGGGCAAGGACCTGACGATCCTGTCGGTCGGCGCCACCTTGTACCGCGCCTTGGCCGCCGCAGACGAACTGGCCGAACGCTACGGGGTATCTTGCGAAGTGATCGATGCCCGCAGCCTGGTTCCCTTCGATTACACCAAGGTGATCGAGTCCGTTCGCAAGACACGCAAGATCCTGTTGACCTCTGATGCCTGTGAACGAGGCAGCATCTTGCATACGTTCGCCTCGAAGATCACCCAGTTTGCTTTCGACGAACTGGACGCGCCACCGGTCGTGGTAGGTAGCCGCAACTGGATCACGCCGGCGGACGAAGTGGAAGACGCCTTCTTCCCACAACCGGCCGACATGATCGACGCGGTGCACGAGCACCTCCTGCCCTTGGCGGGCTATACCCTCGTGCGCCCCTGTTCGACATCCGACCACATACGTTGGAGTGCCCAAGGCGTTTGACATGGGTCCGCGTGAT
>SKVE01000639.1 GCA_007129635.1 Planctomycetaceae bacterium | reverse complement strand
TCCGAGACGATCGTGATCGTGCCGTCGCCGGGCATCAGAAAGATGGGCGCGGATTTCGGAGCGGGCTGGTCGGCCGTTTCCGCAGCCGCTTCCTCCGCAACCGCTTCGGCGGAAGCCGGTTGCGATGCAGCGGTCTCTGGTTCCGCGGATCCTATCTGAGCCACAAAGAAGTATTCCTGGTGCCCCCTCGTTGCCACGAGCCCCGACGCACTTCCAGCAGCGGACGTGTCCGACGCGTCCGACGTGTCAACCGGGTCAACCGGGTCAGCCGGGTCAGCCGGGTCAGCCGGGTCAGCCGGGTCAGCCGGGTCAGCCGGGTCCGCCGGTTCCGCCGGTTCCGCCGGTTCGACCGGTTCGACCGGTTCGACAGCCGGCGTTTGCGGCATGGGTGTTCCCGGCGAAATGAGTCGCAGCTCGTTTTCTCGCAAGCGGGGCCACAGCCGTTGAATCTCCAGCAAGGCGTCGGCCACATTGCCTTGGACTCGCAGGGTGCGCATCGCTCGACCGTCGCGGCCATTGACCATCCGCAATTGCGTCTCGCCCAACTTGACCAACAGGTCGCGTATGCTTTGATGCTGGTCGGCCGTCGCGCGAACGAACAACTGGTCGGTGACGGGATCCGTATCCACCTCGGGCCCGAACAGGCCTTCGTCAGCGAACTGGCGGCTGATGGCCAGTTCAGCCGACATGGGATCGACGAACTGCAGTTCGTAAATCTCCAGCAGGGGCTCTTCGCCGCGCAACTGGTCGAGTGTCTCGCGGATCAACTCCTGGTATTCAGGCTTGGCGATGGCAATCAACTGGTTCGTGTAGAAATCGTAGGACAGTTCGGCACGCGCTCCCTTGCGATCCAGCATTTGTTGCAGAATTCGCATGGCCGCCGTCGAATCCAGGTTCCTGGTCGGGTACAGTTCCATCGCCATATCGGCGTCCTCCAACGCCGCTTCGGCCACTGCCTGGATCATCTCTTCGATCCGCTGATGCTTGATTTCCGAGGCGATGGCGATCACCGAATCGTTGCGGGTATCCATCGAAATCTGAACCGTCGGATCGGTGCGGAACAAGGTAACCAAGGATCGATAGACGCTGGCCACATCACCCATCTGGACTCGATGCACTTTCAGCGTCGGTCGCTGGCCGTCGGCATCTTCCCCATCCATCGCCTCGACGACTTCACGGATACGTTGGTGATCTTCGGGAACAGCGCTGACCACCAGCGACTGTTCGTTGCGATCGACGGCCATCTTTACGGTCGGGACCAGCGTCGTCAGCACGCTCATTGCAGCCGCGGGATCGGCGTATCGGAAGCGGTAGACCTGCGTCGTCACCTCGGCAGCACCTTCAGAGATTTCGTCCACGGCGCGTTGGATGCGTTCATGATCGGCGGGTCTGGCCCACGCGATCAACCGGCGCGGGTCGGAACCGATCGAGAATTGGGCGGCGGGAACCGTCGATTGCAGGAAGGCCAGCGCCGAGGCGGCATCGCCGGACGGGATCGTGTAGACCACCACTCGCGAAGCCGATTCTTCCGGCCCCGTCTCGCTCATCTTCTCGATGATCTCCTCAATCAATTCGTGGTCGGTGGGACGTGCCCAAGCGACCAGTTGCTGGGGATCGGCTCCGGGGGTGATGCGGGCCTGGGGCACGGCATACCGCAGGACGCGGGCGACTTCCGTCGTGTCTGCCGCCTCGATCGAATAAACGATGGCCCTGGGTTCCCACTCGGCAGCCCCCTTCTGGTCCAATGTCTCGAGCAGCTCGGCGATCTGTTCGTGTTCGGTCGGTCGAGCCCAGGCGACGATCTGATTCGAATCGGGTGCGGCGCTGAGCGTCGCATCGGGCACCGCGCGGGCAAGCGCCTGAAGTGCGGCGGTCGGGCTGGCGACCTTCAACGGGTAGACTTTGGCCGTGGGCGCCAGTTCAGGCGGTGGGCCTTGATTGATTTGATCGACCAATTGCTGCATCTGCTCGTGATCTCGGGGCGTCGCAAAAACGATCAACTGTCCTTGTGTCGCGCCGGTCGAAATGATGGCCTGCGGGAACGCCGTGGACAGATACCGCAGCGTGGTGACCGCCAGTCGGGGATCCATCGCCTCCAAAGAGTAGACGACGGGCGTGGGGCGGCTGTCAGGATCCGCATCGATATCGATCTCCTGCAAGATCCGCTCGATCTTTTCATGATCCGAAGGGCGAGCCCAGGCGGTCAAGCGTTGCAGTTCGTCCCGGTCGGCGGTCAATTTGACCTGGGGCAGAGCCGTCTGCAGGGTCTGTTGCGCGGTGGGGGCGGTGATGAAACGCAACGAATAAACCACCGCCCTGGCAGCCATCTCCTCCGGTTGCGGTTGATTCAACTGGTCCACCAGTTTTTGGATTTCCACTTGTTGTCGGGGGCTGGCCATCGCCAAAATCTGCCCCGTTTCTGCTCCGGAAGAGAAGGTGATTCTGGGGAACGCGGAACTCATCACCCGCAGCGCGGCGGTCGTGGCGATCGCATCGACACCTTCCAGCGTGTAAATCTGGAGTATCGGCGCACTTTCCGGATCGGTCTCGACATCTATCTGTTGGATCAGTTGTTCGATCGAACGATGTTCCAGCGGCGTAGCCCACGCGGTCAACCGTTGTGGATCGCGCGGATCGGGGGTCAAGACCACGCCGGGAACCGCCCGTTGTAACAGGGTGGCCGCATCGGCGGCGGGCATGAATTCCAGGGCGTAAATCTCGGCTTTCGGTGCGATCTCGTCGGGTGGCCCTGCATTCAGCCGTTCGATCAACGCCGCAATCTCGATGTGATCGCGAGGCGTGGCCCAAGCGACGATCTGGCCCGGATCGGTGCCCATGGAAAAGCGAGCGCGGGAAAACGCGGTTCCCAGCAACCGCAAGGCGAAGGCGGATGCTGTGGTCGTCATGCGACCTTGCAACGCATAGACCTCGACGGTCGCTGCCGAATCCAGATCGCCTTCGACATCGATCTCCTGCAGGATCTGCCGGATGTTCTCGTGATCGGTCGCTCGAGCCCAGACGGTCAGACGTTGCGAGTCATCCGCATCCGGGGTCAGCGTGGCGCGAGGAACGGCCGCTGCGAGGATCGAGGAAGCATTGGCAGCCGTGATGAACTCAGTGGTATACACCGCGATGCTCGGTTCG
>SKVE01000581.1 GCA_007129635.1 Planctomycetaceae bacterium | reverse complement strand
TCGTCTGGGATATTCATCTGTTCGATGACTTTGTCAGTGACCTCGGATGATGTACCGGAGCCACCCAACTCGCGCAGCACTTCAATGATCGGCTGCAGGAACCGAATGAATTGGGGGCCCTTGGATTTACTGGCTCGATTGTCTGCCATTTCGGTATACAGTCCGCGTTACTTTAGGACGGGCAATGAGACGCAATGACACAAGTCCGACGAACGACCGGGATGACCAACCGGCGGCGACGGATGGACGTTCCATTCAATAACGGCTGATCGCCCCTTCGGTCCATCCACCGGTTCGACGCTGGACGACCGCCGCCCAGCCGATCGACGCACATCCTACCACACCACGGCAGCGACGGCAATCATTTTTTCGCGGTCCATGCTCGAAGTCGCAGCCGGGGCAGATCCGGGCCAGCCATCGCCGTGACGACTCGATGTCATGAGAGGCAACGCACGCGTTTCTTTGGCGATTCCTGGAATGGCGATCGCGGGAAGATTTGGCCGAAGCCGACGACGATAACAATGCCGGCTACATGCAGGCCCTGCGGATGGCCTTGCAACAGCCCAGCCTGATCGTCGTCAACGTACGCAACGGCGCGCGCGAAGATGCGCGGATCGTGTGCTGGCAAAAAAGCTGGCCGGTCGGCCCGTTCACCTACTTCGTGCCTCAGCGTGTACGTCCCATGCTTGCTCTACTCCCGCAATTCCAGCTTCATGATCACGGCTGTGAGCGGGGCTCCCGATACGCTCGCCGAGTACTCGTCCAGACAGCGGGACTGGACCTGGAATCCCAGCGCTTCGAAGACGGGAACATTTCCCGTTTCTGCCACCGTGTGCGTGATCAGTACTGGCAGTCCCAGACGCCGCGTACGCAGGGCAACCTCGGCCACAAGCGCCCGTGCCACGCCTTGGCGGCGAAAGTCACGGTGGACGCCAAGGCCGATGAGGTGCATCGCGTTGCCGTCGACGTAGCACTGGGTCGTGCCCGCGATGGTACCGCCGCATATCGCGACAAGGCGGTGTAGTTGCCGCGCCATGGCTTTCTTGTGCGCGAGAGCCTTCTGGTTGGGCCGATAGGTTTCCCGCAGCGTAGCTCGGGCCGATACATCCACACGGGCAACGCCTTCGGCATCTTCGCGGTTACTGTCTCGAATGATGATCATCTTGTGGTGATCCGGAGAACCTCATCCTGCAAAGCAAATCTCTGGACGAGCTGCCCGCGACCGCAGCCCGGCTCGTCCACCATCCTCATCCCTCCGATAATCCCCTGGTGTCGGAGGTGACAACAACCTACTCACCAGCCCGCAGCGCCGCCACCCAGCTACCCCTGACCGAAAACAGGCGGTTTGGTACTGAAAACTGGCTGTTTGCGACAGAAATCCGGCCCCGGGGACCGGATTCTGATCGCTAAGAACGGGCCAAGACCGGCGGATTGGCGTACAAAACACGGGAATTTCGGTACAAAGGGCCGTGTTTTCGGTACGCGGGTGTGTGTTTTCCCGGCACGCTATGTCTTTCCGGACGGCGGGGCAGGAAACCGTCGCGTAGCTGCCCTCAGATTGATCCGGGCTCGGCCGCCGGATATCTTTGTTGTCGCAGGGATGTGACGCGTGAACAACTGGCGAGCATGGATTGGGAGATGGTGCTGCGAAGTATTCGCGAGGGATAGGACATGGAAATCATGATTATCAAGAGACGAAGCGGCGGGATGATGACGGTTCTGAGCGCGGGTATCCTGCTGGCGTTGGGACCGCTCGGCGATGGACTGGTCGCAGCATCCGAAACCTGTCCGGCGTTGCCGGAGTTGGAGAGAACGCTGCCCGACGGCGCACGAGTCTGGGTGGTGGACCAGAAGTCGCCGCGAGCCGATGACTGCGGACCCGGCGATCTCGACGCCCCCTTGCGGACGATCCAGCGAGGCGCCGAGTCAGCCCGGCCCGGCGACATCGTGCTGGTGCGCGAGGGCATCTATCGGGAACGGGTCGCTCCGCCACGGGGCGGCGAGCCTGGGCGCCCCATCATCTATCGGGCCGAGCCCGGCAAGAACGTGATCATCCGAGGATCCGACGTGTGGTCGCCGAAGTGGGAACGCCACGGCGTGCTGCACGGCGCAGTGCCGAACGAGGCCCTGTTCACCGACGACCACTACTGGGACGACAAGAACCCGTTCCAAGTCGAGATGTCTTCGACCCCGTTCGGCCGCAACGGCAAGCGAGAAGTCGAGCGAGGCTTTGTCACCGGCCGGCAGTATGAGCAGATCGTGTACACCCTAGGGCAAGTCTACGTCAATGGGCGACTCTACCGGCAGGTGCCGTGGAAGCAGGAGGCGGAGCGGGAAGTCGGCACTTGGTGGGTCGACCGGGCCAGCGGGAAGATCTACGTCCATTTTCCCGGCGACCCCGCAGAACGGACGGTGGAGATCACCACCAGGCGTCGCGTGTTCGCGCCGCATCGTCGCGGACTGGGCCACATCCATGTCGTCGGCTTCGTCATGGAGCACTGCGGCAACAACTATCCGACCAATTTCTGGCAGAAGGAGAATCCTCAGTGGCAACAGGCGGGCACGCTGGGCACCCGGTCGGGACACCACTGGCATATCGAGGGCAACGTATTTCGCTGGGGGATGGTCGGCATCGATGTGGGCTATGAGTCGTTGGCTAGCCAGGATCGAGGCGACATCCAGCGCGGCGAGCACGGCAAAAACACCGCGGGTGGCATGTTCCACGTGATCGTGAACAACCACATCGTGGACAACTTCGGAGCGGGTACCGCCGGGGTAGATGCTCGCGGCGTCCAGTTCCTGGGCAATATCGTCGAGCGGAATAACCTGTACGGGTTCTCCGGCAGCAAACGCTGGGAGTCAGGAGGCATCAAGCTGCACCGCCCGCACAACAGCCGCTTCATCGGCAATCTGTTGCGCCACAACCAGGGCGGCGGCCTGTGGCTCGACCAGGGAGCCGGCAACGACACGGTAGTCCAACGAAACGTGTTCGTCGGCAACCAGAACGGCTTTGACTTGGAGATCGGGAACATGGGTCAAGCGACCTGCTTTGTCGCCCACAACGTGTTCCTGGACAACGAACGCCAGGCGGTGCTGTCTCGCGAGTCGGGCGGGTTGGTCGTGATGAATAACTTGATCGCCGGCTCC
>SKVE01000258.1 GCA_007129635.1 Planctomycetaceae bacterium | reverse complement strand
GGAGCATAGACGAACACCAGTTGCAAAATGGCCAGCAGGCCCACGGCCAGCCAGGCGACCCGATTCGCCAGCAGTCGCGCCACGGGCAGGCTCGACTTGCGCAGATAACGGCTGTTGAACAGGTAGAACGCCTGGCTGCACACCAAGGTATTGACCGCCAAGGTACGTGCCAAGTCCAAGGGCACACCCAGGCGCTTTTCGATCAGGAACACGGCCATCGTTGCGCCGCCGATCAGGATCGAGACAAAGCCGATGCGCCAGAGCAGCACGCGGTCGAGAATGGGCGAGCCTGGCTTACGAGGCGGTTGGAGCATCAACCCCGGCTCTGCCGGCTCGAAGGCCAAGGCCAGCGCCAACGTGACGGCGGTGACCATGTTGACCCACAAGATTTGCACGGGGGTCAACGGCAGGACCAATCCGAGCACGATGGCGGTCAGCACGACCAGCGCCTCGGCACCGTTGGTCGGCAGGATGAACGCGATGGCTTTGCGTAGGTTGTCGTAGATCGTACGGCCTTCCTCGATCGCCCGCTCTATGGAAGTGAAGTTATCGTCGGCCAGCACGATCTCGGCGGCTTCCTTGGTCGTTTCGGTGCCCTTGACGCCCATCGCCACACCCACGTCGGCTCGCTTCAGCGCCGGGGCGTCGTTCACGCCGTCGCCGGTCATTGCCACGACTTCCCCGTTGGCTTGTAACGCTTGGACCAGACGCAGTTTATGTTCGGGGCTGGTGCGAGCGAAAATGTCGTTTTCCTGAACCAGACGCCGCAGATCGTCCTCCGAGGCATGCTCCAGTTCCGCGCCGGTCACGGCGCGGTCGCCGTCGCCGATGCCCATCTCGCGGCCGATGGCTTTGGCGGTCACGGCGTGGTCGCCCGTGATCATCTTGACACCCATGCCGGCCTGGTGACAGATCTTGATCGCCTCAATCGCTTCGGGACGCGGCGGATCGATGATCCCGACCAAGCCCAGGAAGACCATGTCGTGTTCGAGGTCTTCGAGAGCCAATTCGGTCTTATCGGCTTCCACGTCACGCACGGCAGCAGCCAGCACGCGCAGCCCTTGGTTGCCCAACTGCTCGATCTGCTGTTCCCACCAGGAACTGTCCAGGTCTGCAGCAGCTCCATCCGCACTTCGCTGAGAGCGGCACAGGTCCAGCAGACGATCCGGCGCACCTTTCCATAAAATCCGCTTGCGGTGGTCGGGCACACGGTGTAGCGTGGCCATGAACTTGTTTTCCGACTCGAAGGGAATCACGGCGATCCGTTCGAAGTCCTGTTCGTCGAACTGGGCTTTGCGGGCCAAGGTCCGCAACGCACCTTCGGTCGGTTCGCCGGAGACGCTCCACCGGCCGTTCTCCTGGGTGATTTCCGAATCATTGCACATTGCCATGACTTCGACCAACGCCTGGAGGTCCGCGTGTTGGTCCAGCGAAACGGGCCGGTCTTCGCGTGTCACCTCGCCTTGGGGCTCGTAGCCTGTCCCGGTAACGTCATAGCGGCTGTCCGCCGTGACGACATGCCGCACAGTCATCTCGTTTCGGGTCAGCGTTCCCGTCTTGTCGGAACAGATCACTGTAACCGACCCCAGCGTTTCGACCGCGTTCAACTTGCGCGTGATGGCATTGCGGCGAGCCATCCGTTGGACGCCCAAAGCCAGAGTGATCGTGAGGATGGCCGGTAAGCCTTCCGGGATGGCGGCGACGGCAAAGCCGATGGCGGCCAGGAATAACTCGTCCAAGGTGAAATCGTGCAGCAGTCGGCCGACCAGAAACAACACCCCCGCCAGGCCGACGATGGTTACGGCCAGAATCTTGCCGAAGCGGTTCATCTGCCGGGTCAGTGGCGTGGCCAGCGTTTCCACATCGGCGATCATCTTGTTGATGCGTCCCAGCTCGGTGGTAGGACCGGTGGCGACGACCACCCCCAGACCGCGTCCGACAGATACCATCGTGCCCGAGTAGGCCATGCTGTGACGATCGCCCAAGGACGCATCGCGTGCGGAAGGCTCCGAGTCCTTATCGGTCGGCACCGATTCGCCCGTGAGCGTCGATTCCTCGATCCGCAGATTCGCGGTCTCGATCAGCCGCAAGTCCGCAGGCACCCGGTCACCCGACCGCAACCGCACGATGTCGCCTGGTACCAGTTCTTCCGCTTCGATGTCTCCCCATTGACCGTTGCGGCGAGCAGCGGCGTGCAGCGAAAGCATCTCGCGGATACTTTCCAGCGCCTGCTCGGCTCTGCCCTCCTGAATGAATCCGATCACAGCGTTAACCAGCACGACCGCTAGAATCACGCCCGTGTCCACCCAGTGCCCCAGCCCCGCCGTAACGACGGCGGCGGCCAGAAGGATGTATACCAGCAGGTCATTAAAATGCTTGAAGAAACGCTTCAGCAAACCTTCTTTTATGGCGGACGGCAACCGGTTGGGACCAACGTCTTTCAAACGCTGGGCCGCTTCTTCGGCAGACAGACCATCCGCAGAACCGTTCAGCTTTGAAAACAGCTCGTCCGTAGTCAACGCATGCGGTTGCTCGATTAAAAAAGATCGTTCCTTGTTTGATAGCATACGGTTCGAGTGCCCCTTGTTGTTTGCGTCTGGTAGGAGTCTGACGATGCACGAAAATCCCAACCGCCAGTGGCGTTCAATGCGCCGCAACTTGGTCTTGAGCCAGCGCGATCGCCCCGAGTACGCCAGCGCGATTTCCCAGGCCCGGCGGCACGATGGTTTCGTCGATCCGCTCCAATAGGGCGGGGGACTGGACATAGCCGTTCAGCAGTTGCTGGACCTGCTGGCGGATCATCGGGAACAGTTGCCGTTGTTCCATGACGCCGCCGCCAAGAATCATCCGCTGCGGCGAGAAGGTGCAGACATAGTTCACCAGGGCGAGTGCCAGGTACTTGGCCTCCAACGCCCAGGCGGGATGGTCGGGCGGCAACTCCCGGGCCGGTGTCTTCCACCGCTCTTCAATGGCCGGGCCGCAAGCCAGGCCCTCCAGGCAGTCGTCGTGGAACGGGCAGTGCCCAGGATACGGATCCTCGTCCCGATCGTGAGGAATGCGGACGTGCCCCATCTCGGGATGAATCAGCCCATGCATCATCCGACCGTTGACCAAGCCGCCACCACCGATGCCCGTGCCGACCGTCAGC
>SKVE01000155.1 GCA_007129635.1 Planctomycetaceae bacterium | reverse complement strand
AGTCGGCGTCGAACGGAAATACCGGCTCGGGATCCGGGCCCGTGTACGAGGGCTCCAGACGCTGTGGATCCGATTCGCCCATGATCGCCAGTTGCTCGAAGTAGGTCCCCAAGCCGATTGCGCGGCCCGTCTCGTACATCGCGCGCACAAACCACTCATCGCCGTAATCATGGCTACCGGGGAACGCCTGGGCGTTGATGATCGAAGCGAATTGCCCCGTGTTGGTCACTCCGGTGATCCCGTCCAGATCCTGACCGCTCTGGACGTAAGCCCAGAACGCCAGATCGACAACCCGCGGTTCGCCCGTGACGACTTGCAACATGTTGGCCGCCTGCTGCGCCGGATCGGTGACCTCGATAAACTCGATGCCCAACTGGACGGCCCACAGGTCGAAAATCTCCCGAGCCCGAATTCTCTGCTCGGCGGTGATCTGATTGCTCAGCAGGTTGCCTTGAGCGTCGAAGCCGTACTCGTCACCAAAGAAATACGGGAATTGGGTGATACCCGCTGGTACAAAAGGCTCGGTTCCAGCGACCGCCCCCGGGCCCGCCGGTGGTATCAGGAGGGGGTCGGCGGCGGGAGTATCGCGATGTCCCGGATGGTCGATGCCGCCAGGCCAGGGCGGCATGGGGATGGTGGCTTGCGGCTGGATCACCGCGCTCAGATCCTGACCCGCTGCCCCCAAGATGCCCAGATGCGTGGCCGTGGTGAAGCTCGAGTTGTTATCGTCCGTCGAAACCGTCGCCGACGAATTCATCTGCAAGAAGTACGATCCGCTACTGGCCGTCCCTAGACCAGCGATGCTGGAGACCTTCACATAATAGATACCTGCCGCCAGACTCGATCGCTGCAGCCGATCCTGCATGCCGATGCTCAGCCGACCGCTGGTGGAATCGCTGGTGATCTGCAAGTCCGGGATGCTGGCTCCTTCGAACTCGATCTGAATCGGCGCCGACAGCAAGGGACCGCCGGTGACACTGACAATCGGATACAGGCTGGTGGCGGGCAACACGGACAACGCGTTTTGGATATCCAGGGCCATCGCGTTGTAGGCCAAAGGCACTGTTGTCTGGCCAGCAAACGTCAGTTCGAATTGCCCGGCGACGGGCGTAGCCCCTGCGTAGGACAAGGTGCGCACTTCGTTGGACGCGGGCCCGACCGGATCGCCGGCGGGGGTCAGTAGATCGATCCGAGCGTCCAACTGGCCGTGCGCTGACAAGGCGGAATCCGGCACGACCACAACGTCCAGATCGGCTGTCTCGGGCAACCAGATCCGATACAGCTCGCTACCGCCTGCTTCCAACCAGGAAAGGTTTTCGTAGGCCGTTGTGTCGAACAACGTACCCACGGAAATCGCCGTTTCCATGGTTCCGTGCGAACCACTCGTCTGTCCGATTTCCAGCCGATAGGTCGCGTGCGGCAGACGCCCGTCGAATGTCAGCACGGCCAGATTGTGTTCAGGATAGTAACGCACATGCTCGGGAACCAGGATGCGATCATCTTCGATCGTCGCGGTGCCGGCCGTATCGACCAGACGATAATGGGCCGGATTCTCGGCCGCCTGGACCAGCAGTTCATCCTCGTTGAAGTACACCAGGACCTGATCGGTGGCTTGCTGCAGTTGGGCAAGATAATCAAAACGGACCGCCGGTTGATCGCTGCGCAGATCGACCAGCGGCAAGTTCACGTACCGGCCGAAAAAGGCGATCTCCCAAACGCCGCCCGAACCGCCCGTGGGTTTGGTCACTCGAACTTCACCAGGCTCGACGTTCGCCAGCGTCTCCAGCGCACTCTGCACATCCGCTGCCGAAGCGGCGATGGGGATATTCGCCGTCCGCTCGCCCTGCAAGATCAGTTGAAACTGGCCGCCGGGCGGTGAGGTGTCCAAGAAGACTCGGATCGGTTTGGTGACCGGCTGAGGCACCACGGAGATAATCTGCGGAGCCAGATTCAGGTGCAAATCGATGATTTCGCGATCGGCACCCGCTTGGCTGGGCGTCAGAGGGATACCGGCCGTGTTGCGCAGCGCCTGAATGCCCTGGTTCGGATCGTCGACAGCAAAGATCTCGATGCGATAATGATCGTCCGGCAAGGTCTGGGCGAACCGCAAGATCACCTCGCTGCCCGTATCCCCCAGTCCCACGTAGCCCGGCGTGATGATTTCGTCGGCACCGTCCAACCGTAACGTCAGCGGCGCGGCTGCGGCGATGCTACGCGCTACCGGCTCGGTGGCAGCACCGGCCACTGGGTAATCGCCCAGGACAATCGATGCCTGGACCAGCGCGCTGGCGCCCGCATGAGCGTTGATGGCATTGACCAGATCCCGCGCCGTCACTCGCGGCGTCGTCACATTGGTGTTCAACGTGACGGTGATCTTGCGTCCGTCGACGCGAACCCGAGGCGCCACGTTCTGGCCCAGATTCGAGGCCAGTACGGCCACCTGCAACCCGTTGCTTTCCGGACCAGCCTCCGTCGCACGGAACCCTACTTCCAAGCCCTGGATGCCAAAGCTGCTGGACACTTCGGCTTTGCCCGCGCCCGCCAACACCAGCGGCGCCAACGGCGTCGGGTGGCCGTTGCCGTCGTGCCCGTCGTGCAACTCCAACGGTGAATAATCGATCTCGACCGCCGCCAGATCCGCCAGCAGATTGCCCGCGACGACGCGACCCCGAATCAACGCGCCCGCATCCGGGTGCTGGTTGATCGCATCGACAAGCTGCTGGGCTCGCGTGCGGTAGCCGTCCTGGGAATTCAAATCGATAGAGATGGTGGTCCCGTCCACATTGATGAACGGCGCCATGTTGCGGTTATCATGGTCGCTCTTGGTGACCACCAACTGGATGTCGTTCCCGGCCGTGCCCGGGTTCACCGCGGTGAATTCCAATTCCGCCCAGCCGCCCAATCGCGGGCTGGTGATCGTGTTCATGTCCGAAACCACCGAAGCGGCTCGAGGCAGGTTGTCGGTCAACGGCAACGCCGTGTTACCCGAGACCGTCGCGCGGACCAAGCGGCTGGTCGCGGGATGCGAGTTCAATGCCTGTTGGAGCACCCCGCCGGTGGTCTCGAAACCTTCCTGAGCGTTCAGATCGACCGCGATCATCCGCCCGTTGACGTGGATGATCGGCTGCCGATTGTCGCTGCCGTGATCACTTT
>SKVE01000994.1 GCA_007129635.1 Planctomycetaceae bacterium | reverse complement strand
CGCCTTGGCCTATCGCAGACTGGGAGATATGCAACGGGCCCAGGAGGATCTGCAGTACATGATCCGATTGGAAAAAGTCGACGCAAGCAACAACATACGCTGAACGACCAAGGAAAGCGGCCGCTTCCTGACTGAATCCGCCACGATGCCCGACCGGCATCGTGGCTTTTTTCATGAATGGCTCTGAAACAAGAGAACCCATCGCCATGTTTTCCGACCCAATCCATCGAGCGGCCGAGGAGCTGATCCAGCGGTGTCGGGATCTGGACGTCCGTCTGGTCCTGGCCGAATCCTGCACGGGCGGCTTGATCACCGGGGCGATCACATCGATCCCGGGCGCTTCGCGAGTTTTGGATCGAGCCTATGTGTGTTATTCCTACCAGGCCAAAGAGCAGGACTTGGGAGTGCCCAAAACGCTGCTGGACCAGTACGGCGCGGTCAGCACCCAGGTCGCGACCGCCATGGCCAAGGGCGCCCTGCAGCGAAGTGGTGGTCGATCGCAGTACAGTTTGGCCGTGACCGGCGTGGCGGGCCCCGGAGCCAGCGACAACAAACCCGCAGGGCTGGTCCACCTGGCGGTCGCTCGACAAGCAGCACCGACCGTATGGCTGCAAGAATTGAAGCTCGGGGCGATCGGACGCGAGGCCGTGCGGCAGCAGACCGTGCTGACAGCCCTCCGATTCACGCTTCGATGCCTGGACATCAAAAGCCCGGCTCCGGATAGCCAGGATCCAAAAATGCCGGCACTACCATAAGCCAGGTACTTCTTGGTGAAATCGGCGAAAGGGGTCGGGAATCGTTTTCGATCAAGCCGCTTTCCATAAGGTTGGTCGTTGTTCAAAAACAACTCCCGCCCCCGTTGACCCGCTCGACGCTAGCGCGTTCGGCTCATGTTTTCTGACAGAGCAATTCGGCTGGGGCTGGATAGACCGGACGCCGCGAAGAACACGATGCACAGTCCCACCTTCGGATACAGGTTCTGTGCCTGCCACTGGGCAACGAAACTTTCCGGAAATCGCTACGGGCACCAGAAGACATGGTGCATCTGTTCCTCGGGCGACCACACAACAGGACGAAGGGGGTCCAGCCCTTTGCGAATGATCGATCTCGATGGAAACATCTGTCTGTCATTCGCACAGCCTGCTGGAGGCCGTCTTTTCCCGCTGTAGAATGCTCGCTAAAATCGCCTTTCGGTTGGAAGTTTCATTCACTCCCAACGTCTCTGTGTTCAACCCTCGCACCGAAAAAGCAGCCAAGCCCCATGCCTCGACCCGACGTGCGTATCTTCGATCATGCCGAACAACTCGCGCAAGTGGCAGCAGAAGCGTTTGTGGAAAACGCTCAGGACGCCATCGCCCGTTCAGGGCGATTTGCGGTAGCTTTGGCTGGCGGTTCGACTCCCAAGAGATTGTACCAATTGCTGGCGGATGCACCGTACTGTCGGCAGATCGATTGGGCTCGATTGCTGATCTTCTGGAACGACGAACGAGCCGTGCCCCCGGACCATCCTGAATCGAATTACAAGATGGCGTGGGACGCGTTGCTTTGTCGAGTGCCGATCGATCCGACACGAGTGTTGCGGATGCGGGGCGAAGCTCAGGATGCCGACCAAGCGGCGACGGATTACCAGCAGCAAATCGCCGCAGCAATGGGGGTGCCCGACGAGGGGCCGGCTCCGCGATTGGACTTGATCCTGTTGGGAATCGGAGACGACGGACACACGGCCTCGTTGTTCCCCTTCACCAAGGCCTTGGAAGAACCCCATCGCTGGGTGGCCGCCAATCATGTCCCGCAGATGCAAAAGAACCGACTGACCATGACGCTGCCGATCCTGAACCGCGCCCGTCGAGTTGTCTTTCTGGTGACCGGCGCGAACAAAGCAATCGTCCTCCGGGAAATCCTGGAAGGCCCCCCCGAAACCGGACGGCTACCCGCGCAAGCCGTCCAGCCGATCGATGGGCAGCTAATCTGGATGGTCGATCGCGATGCGGCTGGGGGAACCCGTTTCGCAACCGAAACGCCTGCCGTGGGCTAGGCTTCCGAAGTGTACCGCCCCCGGTATTCTGCTGCCGGGTATTTTCTCGCGTTCTTTTCCATTTTGCGACGGACCGAATCGCTGACGTCGATCCCCATTTCGTTGGCCAGTGCCAGCGCATAGCACAAAACATCCGCTAATTCATCGCTGACTTCGCCCCGTTTTTCCGCGTCCTCGCGCACCGCCCGGGAAGCTTCCACCGTGATCCATTGGAAGTGTTCCATCAGTTCGGCCGCTTCGATGGCCAGCGACATGGCCAGATTCTTGGGGCTATGAAACTGTTGCCAATCTCGATCGTCGACGAATTCAGCGACAATCTGCCGCAGTTCCGCGATGGTAGTTTCTTGGTCGGACATCGATTCAGGGGCTTGCACCAACGAGCATCCATGGGTAACGATAAGCGTTCGTCGGTGATTCTACTGGAAAGAATGGATACATGCGATGCCCCTGGATCTGATCGAAACCCTGTGCGACCTGGTTCGTTTACCGAGCGTCAATCCGATGGGCCGCGCGGTTCAAGGCGACATTTACTACGAGCACCGCGTGACGGATTACCTCCAGCAGTTGTTCCAGCAATGGGGACTGCCATGGGTGCGTCAAACCGTGTCTCCGGGACGCGACAACATTTTGGTGCGAGTGGACGGCCAGATTCCGGTAGCCGAAGGCGGCAGGATGCTGATGTTCGAGGTGCATCAGGACACCGTGCCGGTCGAGGGCATGACGATCGAGCCTTGGAATCCCGAAATTCAGCAGGGGCGGGTGTATGGCCGAGGCGCTTGCGATGTCAAGGGCGGGATGGCCTGCATGCTGGCGGCCGTGGCCAGGCTGGCTGACGAGCGCCCACCGGGTATGGCGACGGTGGTCTTGGCTTGTACGGTGGACGAGGAGTATGGATTCACGGGGGCTCGAAGCGTCGGCCAGTTATGGCAATCGGATGGCGGTTTTCTGCCACGTGCGCCCGACGCAGTCGTGGTTTCCGAACCCACGGAACTGGACGTCGTCGTGGCGCACAAGGGCGTCGTCCGCTGGCGTTGCCATACGTTGGGACGAGCCGTTCACAGCTCGCAACCCGCGGCGGGGCATAACGCGATCTACGACATGGCTCGCGTCGTGACCCTGCTG
>SKVE01000001.1 GCA_007129635.1 Planctomycetaceae bacterium | reverse complement strand
TCCGGACAGAACGCCAGTCCACTCAAAGGCTGCGAATATCGGCCAACAACCGAACAACAGCAGGCCACTGACCACCACAACAAGTTTAGTGTGGACTGAAAACCGCCGGATTGCTTGGTTTCGGCGAATAAAACGTTGGTGAATTTCTTCCATCGAAATGAAGCCGAGGCCGCCCGCGATCACTAGGCCCGAAATGACAGCGATGGTTGCAGGCGAATCTTGAAAGCCCATCAACGACGCTGAATTGGTTGAAAAACCTGCGTTGCAAAACGCGCTGACCGAATGAAAGATCGCTGGCCAAAGGGCTTCCGTCCAGCCAAGACGAGGCCCCCAAATGACATAGAGCATGATTGCTCCGAGAGATTCAAAGAGAAACGTGAACCGCACGACATCAAGGATGAGTCTTTTTGCAGTAACTTGCGGCAGCATATGCCTAGCACCGACCGCCAAGTTCTCGGTACTCAACGATGGCCGTCCGCCTAAGGCTGATATGATGACGCTTGTCAAGACAAGCATTCCTAATCCCCCGAGCTGGATCAGGGCAAGAATGAACGCTTGGCCCACCGCGGTGAAGTACGTCGCGGTATCCACTACGATGAGACCTGTGACGCAAACGGCACTTGTGGATGTAAAGATCGAGTCAGTCCAATGAAGGCCTTCATTGACGTATAAGCCGGGGACGAATCGCAAGACAACCGCGCCGACAATAATCAGCAGTAAGAACGACAAGACGAAGTTTTCGGCTGGGGCAAGCCCGCGTCGCTGCCGTCCAGCCAGCAAGCCACGCCCTCTGCGCCGTCGGGGTGAGCTTCGCGTCGTTGAATGAGGTTGGCGAACTGTTAAAGTCATAGAGATAACCTTGGCAAAGCTCATGCACGGGTTGAATGGCTATCAAATACGTCATTGAACCGTATTTCCCAGGTGGGGCCAAGGTCACTCGATGATCCGATCACCAGAAACAAATCCCTAGCGCAGGAGGACCCCTATTTCCCCTCCCAGGCGGCGTGGAGAGGGCGTCAAGTGGAGAGCCATATGGTGCTGGAGAGCCATATGGTGCCACCCAACGCTGGTACGGGAACTTCTACGCCCAGCTGACGCAGCGGGCGCCGTTCAACATCTATTTCTCTGCGGATATGAGTTACCCGCGGAAGCTGATCAGCAGGGACATGCCAACCCGGACAGCCAGTTCCTGTACGCTGTCGGCCGGATCGTCGTCTGGGTTCCCCGTCAGTCGACGATCGATATCGAAACACTTCGGATCGAGCTGGTGCTGGAACAGGCGGCCGAATTGCTCCGCAATGCAGATACCTGATCGGTTCGGCGGACTTCAGCCGCAGCCGACCGGCATCACCTCAGGCTCGGCGAGACAGGTAAACGCATCGGAGGGCAGGGCGGGCGAAAGCCGTTGCCACTGGGCCGCAGGCAGGCGAACTCGCTCGCCGCGACGGAACCGGCGGCCTGCATCGTCGGTGACCTCGCGGAACGGACCACGGTAGACGACCACCACGGTTTCAGCGTCATCGGCCGGCGCAGGCGCGAACGCCTCGACCATGGTCTCCCGCAGCTCGCATTCGCCGATCCGGAAGCACGGGCCGGTGCCGAACTTCGTCAGCCGCCCATTGACAAATCCGGCAGCTTCCAGCGAGGCGAGCAGCGCGTCGTCCGTCGGGACTGCCTTGACGGCCGCCGCAGGCCCCGGCAGCGAAAGCGAAGTCGAGAGAGGGCGATTCGCCGTCAGGATGTGCAGCGCGACGCGTCCGCCGGGAGTCAGCACCCGCCGCACTTCCGCAAGAATCTCGTCTCGCCGCGCCTCACCCTCCGGCGCATTGAACGATCCTCGGAGGCGGACTTCCGAAACCGAGCCGTCATCGAACGGTAAAGTTTCTGGAATCGGCTCCGATAAGCGATGTTCCCAGGAGGCTTTCGCAGATTCGGCCGACTCGCCCGCTGCTGCGCTGCACCGACTCGGAACAACTTTCTCGGGCACCTGCCCGGCTCCGCGGTGGGCGATGTCGCCCTGCAGGACGTAGAACTCCCACAGCACGCCGTCGGGACTGTGCAGCCAGAACTTGGTCTGCTTGGCGTAGCAGCACTCGACTCCCACTTCGCGTTCGCTTTTCAACCCCGCCATCTCCAAACGTCGCTGCATCTCGACAAGCGCCTCAGCGTCGGACAGTCGAAGACCGACATGATTGAGCGCACCGCTGCCCGCTGGCGGCGTCGGCTCGAGCGACAGGACGAGCGGCGGATCGGCGACTTCAAACTTGGCATAGTCCGGTCGGTGCTTTACCGGCGGGCCGAACACCTTTTCATAAAAGGCGACGCTTGCGTCGATGTCGGAAACGTTAAGCGAGAGGTGGAACTGCATGGGAATCTCCAAAGCGGGGAATCGATCATCAAGCGGTTTGCGGTTCGACTTGCGGCTCCGATACCGGGACCGGCGCGCCTTCGGCCGCCGAACAGGCCGAAGGCAAGGGCGTCAATAAGGCGGCTGCACCGAGTATTATCGTGACGGCCGAGGAGGTCCATAACGCCGGGGCGTAGGAACCGGTTGCCTCCCGCGCCGCGGCGAATGCCAGCGGGCCGACGGCCGACGCCAGAACGGTAAGCATCTGCGCCGCTGCCTGGATTCGGCCCAGATGCTCCCGCCCGTAAAGCCGACCCCAAACGGTAAAGAAAACGACCGTGATGGCGCTGCCCGCGACGGCACTCAATGCGGTATAGGTCACCAAGTCGGAATAAGTCCGCAAGGCGGTCAGGCCCGCCAGCGTCGACGCCAGCAAGAACATTGCACCGCCGGTCAACCGACCGAGCGAAACGTGGTTTGCCAGCCAACCGGTGGCGAACTTCGCGGCCAGCCCGAAGGGAACTCCGAGGCTCAGCATTTCAAAGTAGGCTGCGCGGTCAAAGCCGAGATCGACCAGGATCGACTCGTTGAACAACGCCACACCGGAAGCAACGAGCCCGAATGCGGATGTCGACAGGGCGAAAATCCAGAAAGCGGGTGTGCGAAGCGCCTGTGCCAACGTGAGCGAGGGGCCGATCGGTTGGGTCACGCCGCTCGGGTCATCGCCGTCCAGCGTCAGTCCGCAGGACTCCGGCGTATCGCGGGTGAGCAGCCACGCCGCGGGGGCGGACAACAGCAGGACGCCGCCGAT
>SKVE01000872.1 GCA_007129635.1 Planctomycetaceae bacterium | reverse complement strand
TTTAGCGTTTGGTGCAGCGCGCCGATCCGCACGGCCTTTTCGCGTGCGTTCCGTGCCGACCGCCCGGTTCGGTGCCCGACGGACTTTGGCGCTTCGCGGCCCGACGGAGGGAGTTCGCGCCGAATGGTAAGGATGATCGGCATGCACGGACAGTTGGCGTCGAATGAGTCTTTCGATCGTCCGCAGACAACCGCGTTCGTCGGCACCGCAAAACGACCAGGCCGTACCGGTTGCCCCGGCGCGGCCGGTGCGGCCAATGCGATGAATGTAACTCTCCGGTTCATGCGGCAAGTCGTAGTTGATCACGTGGGTAATGCCGTCGACATCGATGCCGCGCGAAGCCAGATCGGTGGCCACCAGGACGCGCATCGCGCCGGTACGAAAGCCCTGCAGCAGCCGCTGACGCACGTTCTGCGACTTGTTGCCGTGAATGGCTTCCGCCCGGATTCCGCTACGGCTCAAATCCCGAGCCACCAGATCGGCGCGGCGTTTCGTGCGGGTGAACACCAAAACACGGCTCGCCTCCGAAGATTGCAGCAAATCGGCGAGCAGAGCCCGCTTGTCAGTTTGCTCGACAAACAACACGCGCTGCTCGATCAGTTCAACGTTCGTCGCTAGGTGCGGGACGGAGACCCGTACCGGGTTCCGCAGCAATTGCCGAGCGAGTTCCACGATCCGGTCGGGCATGGTGGCGGAGAAGAATAGCGATTGACGCCGATCGGGTAAGCGAGCCACGATCCGCTTCAGATCGGGCAGGAAGCCCAGGTCCAGCATCCGGTCCGCCTCGTCCACGACGAACGTGTCCAGTCCGTCCAAGCGGACGTGACGTTGGTTCATGAGATCCAACAAACGTCCGGGGGTGGCGACCAGCACATGCACCCCTCGGGTCAAAGCCCTCACTTGTGGTACTTGTGACACACCTCCAAAGACAACCCCATGGCGAAACCGAAGATGCCGCCCATAGGTATGGACACTATCGCCGATTTGTGCGGCCAGTTCCCGGGTTGGGCAGACCACCAGGACTCGCGGCGCGCCGGGGACGGCTGCCCGCCGGGCTTGGTCCAGGCGGTGCAGGATTGGCAAGGCAAACGCCGCCGTCTTGCCTGTGCCGGTCTGGGCGCACCCCAGCAGGTCGCTCCCGGCCAGGATGTGCGGAATCGCCTGGACCTGGATCGGTGTAGGCGTTGTGTATCCGTCCTCCGCCACGGCTCGTAGCAGGGATGGATGAAGTTCAAATTGCGCAAACGAAGCTGACATCAAGTACATTTCTAAAAGAGTGGGTAGCACCCCGACAAGGGCACCGTGCCCGCCCGTGGGTGCGACCGCGGATGCGGCCGCGACTCCGGGTTGCGAGCGACCGAAAGGCAGGCCGAGTCGCGGGAATCAAATTTTCGCCCATACCCGGCACGGTCGCACCGTTTGGTCGAAAACGTGATCGACCCGGCTAGCTATCGATCCTGGAGACTGTGAGAGATGACTCTGAGCAGGAAAACCAGGAAGGAAGAAGCGGAAGTATAGCCGTCGTGTTTGGGGCCTTCCAGCCAACCAAGCACACGCTTGGCCAACGCGGCGATTATACAGGCCCAGCGGAAAAGGTAAACACCCCCTTTTCCGTGAGTTGGTAAAATCGCCGCCGAGGATTCCCTCACACGGAACGGCTACTAGCTGGCAACGCCCCCGAGGATTTCGTCCAGGATGGCGTCCAAACCGTCATCCCACGCGGAAACGTTGGTCTTGTCGTCCGCAGTGATCCACTTGTCCATGTCGTCCAACTCGTGCTGCGATAGGCTGGCAAATCGGCCATCAGCCAGATCGTCGCCTTCGTCAGATTCGGCGAACAGCGAATCGATACCAGCGGCGCTCGGCGAATCCACCTCGGCTCCTACCGAGATCGCTGCCGCAGTCGGCATTGCCAGCGGGACGGCGACCGATGAGATAACCGCCGCTGACGGCGACCATTCGCCTTCGCCACCGCTGGTTGGGGATGCGCTGTAACGAGCGTCATCGTTCAAGCGATTGATCACCGACAAGATATCCGCCGGCGTGAAATCTCCATCGCCGTTCACGTCCAAATACAACGATCCGGGAACCCATTTGCCCAGAGTACGAGCACCGTATTGGTTCATGTCGTTGATCATGACCAACACATCCTGCGGAGTCACAAGCCCGTCGTTATTGACATCGAAGGGATCACTTGGATTGGTGTAACTACTACCAGTTCCACCACCAGAGCCTGCAGCCACCGGCGGATCGAAATTCCCGACGACGGGAATCGCGAACTCATTGCCAAACGTGGCATAAATGTCGTTGCCGAATGGGACCGGTTTGAAATGGATCGTATCGCGACCCGTTGAAGGATCTTGGACGATTCGATTCAACAGCGACTCGCCGCCGGAAACCAGGATATACCACTCGCCGACACCCTGCTGGCCTGCCCCCAGACGGTCGGGCACCCACAAGCCGATATCGGAGAAACCATCCATGTCAAAGTCGGCGACGACCGGCCGTTCGCGGACGCCGATGAACCCAAAGTCGAAGGTGACCAGCGTCGTGCTCCAATTCCCGAATCCTACGCCTCCCGGCTCGCCAGCATCCAAACTCAAGCTGATGTAGAACGTGTCCTGGTACCATGTGCCCAGGTCGACTCGGCCATTGTTATTAAAGTCGCCGACAAAGGGAATGCCATACATGCCGGGAATGGTCACCGTGGTGTCCAGTTGGTAATTATGCGTGGTGTCAAAGTACCAGGTGCCTCCGGCGAACAGACCAACCTCGTCCCCATTGGCCGCATTGCCGTCGAAGTTTCCGGCCACCGGATAACCGGTGCGTCCCATCGGCTCGACGATCGAATCGTTCGGGACTCCGTTGTTATCCCAATCGATCAACCAGCGGAAGCTATCACCGATCCGCCCGTACGCCGCCAGTTTGTCGAAGCCGTCGGCGTTAGCCGCGCCCGGAGCCGCGAAGTTCCCCGCAAAGACCTTGTCGGTCGTCACGCCGAACGTATACACGATATCCCGGTTCGTGTGGTCCAGGTTATCCGGGTCGAACACCCAGTTCCCGTTGGTATCGACCCATACGCTGCCTCCATGGTACACGCCGATCTCGGGTCGGCTGTCGATCGTGAACCGGGCCACGAAATCCCCACCCGGAATGCCATCGCCG
>SKVE01001010.1 GCA_007129635.1 Planctomycetaceae bacterium | reverse complement strand
TGCGGGCGCGCACGGTACCCCGCTGGGAATCGCTGTCGACATCCTGCGTGATGAACCATTCCGGAAATTGCCAGGCCGTGATGCCGGTCTGCGGCGCGGTGGGATCGTCGTTATCGGGCGGCGGCGAGTACAGCTTGAGCACCTGAAGGGGCGGGTCGAACAACTGCTTGAGTTTATCGACAAGACGAGGTTCGATGATTTCGTCGCCGCCGGTTGACCAGGAATCAAGGCCGCCGATCAGAACGGAATGGTTGGGCAGATCCATCATCGATCCCGGACCAAACGAGGTGATCAACTGGCTACGTCGGATTTGACCGTGGGGCCGGCGACCGGTTTGGCGACTCATGCGTTCTCCTCCTCGTTCTCGATCTCCACGCCGTCGATGGTTTTGAGCCATAGATTGACGCTCGGTTCGACGTCTCGCATCGAACGATTGGCGCGGAACTTCTTATGTCGCGGCGGCAGCGTTTTCAGCTCCGGGTTCAGGAACTCGTACAGCAACCGTTGGGCACTGCCCGCTTCCGTCTGGTACTGCAGGGCGCCGCCCGCATCGTGGAGTTCCTTCGCAATTTTCTCCCATTCGTCCAGCAGGTCTTTGCAGCGAGCCTGGACCTTCCATCGCAATTCCTTGGCGTCCAGGATCTGCTGGGGGGTGTCTCGCGAGTGCGTCTCGAAGGCTCGTTCGGAGAGCAGCTTGACGGCGAAGTCGAGCCGAGGGAGTTCTGTGAGGATCGCTGTGGCGCCGCGTGGCGGCGTCATGGGCAAATGGCCTTGCCGTACCAAGGCAATCAAGGTGCCTGCCAGCCCGCGATCCAACGCCCGCGGTGAAAATGGCGTCACGCTGGTCGCCTCGACACTCCGATAGAACGACTCGTGAAATGCGGCGAAGCGTTCGTAGTACGAACGGTCTCGCGGACGATGGATATTCAAAATCGTCACGACCAGGCCCGGTCGCCGATCGTCACGGCCGACACGGCTGGTCGCCTGGATGTACTCGGAACTAGTCTTGGGCTGGCCGAAACACACCATCAGTCCCAGTCGAGTGATATCGAGCCCCACCGAAATCATGTTGGTGGCGATCGCCACGTCGACATGATCTTTCTCCCGAAAGGCCCGCTCTAAACGTCTTTTCGCCTCGGACACCCTGTCGGTCGTGACACGGCTGGTCAGTTCGACTGGTTCGTAGGCAATCGTGCGGTCTTGGAACAGACCTGCAACCTCGCCGACCCGTTTGCGACTTCCGCGTGCAATCAATTGCGTGCGGACCTCGTCTTCGATCAAACGTCGAGCGCCCCCCAGTTCCCGCAGACTGTTGAAGTAGCCCAGCAGCGTCATGTAGGGATCGGCTGGATTGCTCTCGGCCTTGGGTCCGCCGGCTTCGTAGTACGCCTTCTGTGCGGCGCCCTGCAACGCCAGGTACGCACGCAACATGATCACCTTCGGGCTTCGCCCTTGGGCGGCGATCCCGACGTATTGCCGCGCATTGCTGTCTTTCGTGGAATCTGTACGAGCGAAGAACGAATCGCGAATATCCGGTCCGGGCGGCGGAAAGACATCCACGTCGCGCCGGTTGAACAAAGCGCGGATCTGACTCTGGGCTCGTCGAACCGTGGCGGTGGATGCGATGATCTTGGGATGGACCATCTTGCCGTCGACTTCGATCGCGGAAAGCTCGTCCAACGCCGATTCATACAAGCCGACCATCGTCCCCAAGGGACCCGAGATCAGGTGCAGTTCGTCCTGGATCACCAAATCCATCGGCGGCAGACGATCGACGGGCAGCGGTCGTCCCGCCGTGGGATGGCAGGGACCGTAGAATCCCTCCGAGTCGACTCGATCGACACGTCCAAAGAACCCGCCCACCTCGCCCGTCCAGGGCATCGCGGCAAACTTGTCGACCGTGGCGATCAGAAAGCAGGGCAGCCGCCGGTAGATCGGTTCGTCGACGGCAAGGATGGGAAGACGGTTGCCGCGCGAGAAATCGCAACGCCGGTTGGCACAGGTCACCCGCAGATCCGTGGGATCATCCGGGTTGGGCAGCAACTGAAACGACGTCGATTTGAATTTCTCTCCGCACCAGGGGCACTCCTCCAGCGGGATGGGGGATGGCTTGCGATCGTCGTTCTTGAAGGCGATCGTCTTGCGGCGTGCGGAATGTGCGTCGGTGTCTCCTTTTCTGCCCATCCGGTTCGGCGTCGCCGCCAGGCCGACCCACAACCCGATCTCGAACGGCCACTCGCCCAGCTTGTCCACGTCTTTCTGCCGTTCCAGTTCCAAAGCACATACCAGCGCCGCAGCGCGTCCAAGCTGATCCAGCGTCAGCAGCCGCAGCGTGTAACGCATCAGCACGCTCAACCCGGCGGAGGTCAGCCCCGGATTCCTCAAGCGCCGCAGCACCAACGTAAAAGCGGCCAAGCCGAGATACGCTTCCGTCTTGCCGCCGCCGGTCGGGAAGAACAGCAGGTCCACCAGCTCGCGATCGTTGCTGGTCGGGTCCGCGATCCCCTTGAGATTCATCAGCAGGAATGCCAACTGAAACGGTCGCCACGCAGGAACGATCTCTTCGGGAGCCTTCCCGAATTGCAAAGCCAGGCGGCGACGACCCTGAGCGGCCATCGCCTGATTGGCAATCCGAAAGGCATCCAGGCATTGTGGATCGTCCAGCAGCTCGATACCGGCCTGAATCCTGTTGGCCGCGATGTTGGCGCGGTGCAGGAGTTCCTCGGCCGTATCGCGGCGGTGCGGCGACAGATTCGCCAGCGATCCTCGTTGCGTCGTGATCCACGTTTTGTAATTGCTGACGAACGCACCGAGCTGGTCCTGAGCGTCCGCCCCGTCTCGCAGCAGCGCAAGGGTCTCCATCTCCAACGTGACGCCGGGGATCGGCGACGCATCCACCTTTTCGACCTCGGCGGTGGGCAGCCAACTGGTTCTTGCCGTTCGGCATTGCCCGTGCTCGACAACGCATTGCGTCGCCACACTGTGACCCACGGCGAACTCATACGCCTCCCGATACTGCAAGTCCGCGACCCGTTCGTCCCAGTCGTCGCTCTCCAAACTGCGGAGATTCGGACGAGCCACAAACGATTCATCGCCGCTCAACTCCAGCTCGACCTGAAAAATGAACCCTTCGTCGTGTACCTCGTCCGGAGCGGGCTTGCGTCGATT
>SKVE01000459.1 GCA_007129635.1 Planctomycetaceae bacterium | reverse complement strand
GGAGATGATCCCGGAAGCGCCGGCTTGAAGTGCGGAAGAATTTGTCTGAGGTCCCCGACCTAAGGGGCTGACCAGTCCAAAACCGGTGACGGCAACCGTCCTGTTTGTCATCAATCCTGCTCGCCGAAAAAAATGGTTTCCTTACTCAACAAGCTCCAGCATGCCGTTCAAAACATACCGGGCTCCCCACAGCTTGCCTGTGTCTCAGGCTCAAAGATACATGCCTAGAAAACCGCCCTTCTGTTCGCTGGCGGCCTCCAATTTTTCGATACGTTGACGAGTCTGCTCGAGATCGCCCGCTTTGATAAAGCGGTTGAATTCGACCAACACCGCGTGGCTGACCGTCTCTTGAAACCATCGCACCACCGGCTCGGTCAACCAGCCGCAGGTCTCGCCTTGCAGTTGGATGTCCAGATCCGCGTGCGTTGCGCGAAGATCGTCATCGTCGGTCAAAACGACTCCCTCGAACCCGAACTCCAGCAGGCCGATCTGCGGATCGTTGGTCAGATGAAACACACATCGAGCCCGATGCAGGTAATACGAATTGTGCGATCCATGCTTTTCATAAGCCGACTTGAGCCGCTCGCAAAACGCACGATAGACAGGCGAAGCATCGATCGGTATATCCAAACGACCGAGACTTCGCAACGGTAGACAATCAAATTCGATCTGCACCCAACGTTCCATCGTTCCATCCTGCTCAGTCGCGGACCGCCAAACGGTCGTCCAGATCCGCGAAGGTTGGTTGATGCCAGCCCAATACCAGCCAGCCGCCGTCGCACACCAGTTGGTCCAGACGCATTTTGCCCGCCATTCGCCAGCGGCCGGGCAACGCCACGCCGTCCGATTGGAACTCGTCCTGGAAAAGGCTTTCGAATTTATTGCGGACGAACGTCTTGATCGCCACATTGCCGACGGAAAGCGTCTTGGCATCGCCGAACTTGACCTCCACCTCGCCGCGCCGCGTCAATCGCGATGCCTGTTGCGTCTTTTCGATATCATAGACCGCAGAAATCTCGATGTTCTCCCGCAATTCCTGATCGCCTCGGGTGAATCGCCGCGCTCGCAGGATCATGGTGATCCGGTTGTCGGTGAAGCGAGCGTCCAGCGGGCGTTCGTTGGCGAACGTGATCGACCACGGGGGATCATCTCGCGACATCTCCAGCGCCGGGGGGATATCCCCCGTCAGCCGCTCGGCCAACTCCGCGATCCGCTCGTCAGTCCACGTGACGCCACCCAAGTAGGCTTGGGAGAGATTTCCGACCAGCGATTGGTGGATCCGAGCGGCAACGTCGTGGTCCGCCGTCAACTCGGGCGGTTCGTCCGGTGCGGCCAACTGATCCGTGGCGGCTTGCAAGGCCCGGATGAACAGATGGTCGTCGCAGGTGCTCAGCAGGAACTGCTGGGGAAAGCCGCCGCGACGAACCAGCGGATTTCGAAACCGTTCGGCGAACAATTCTTTGGCGGGCGTCAACACCTCCACCACCTCGGAATCCATCTGGGCAGCCACTCGCCGCGATGCGCGTTGCGATGCAATCGCCTCGACCTGGGATTTCGTCTGACCAGCACGTTTCCACGCAATCCGCTCGACCGCGCCGCATTTGGCCGAGATGTTATGGATGCGACTGGAGGTTCGGCATGCTGCTCGGGCGCGTTGTAAGCTGAGGCCTTCCGCATCGATCACCACGCGTTTTCGCGCATCGACGGTCGTCAGCCCCGAGCTATGGATCGAAACCGGCCCGTTGCGCCCGGTGTTATTGGAATGAGTGACGCCCGTCATGACGAGATCGATGGCCGCGTCTGCCGAGCTAGGGACCAGGTCGATGGAGATGCGACCCTTTAGCGTCGCGGGGCCTCGAATCGCGGTGCCAAGAATGTTTTCCCTCACGTAGGTATGTTCTTCGATGTCTGTTTCGATGCCCGTGCGGATCATGTCTTGCGAAAACTGAACGAACAGATTCGGCCGCGAGTAGTGATGACGCACCGCTTGGGTCAACTCGGTCGCCTGTCCAAACCGGCTCATCCAACCGAGGATCTGACCAATCTTGACGGCGGTCTCAGCATCGGGCTGTTGCTGATAAGCCTCAAGCTGCGTCGCCAATTCATCGGTGTAACGCTGATAGAAGTCCTTTGCCCGAGGGTTGGCTGCGAACATTTGCACATCCACGTACGCCTGCAAAGCTTCTCGGAAAGCAATGAAAGCGGGCAATTCCAGGCCTTCTTCATTGGCATACAACCGGCCCAGGATCGATCGCAGTTGATCTCGATCGGGAGCTTCCGTGGCCAGCAACTCCTTGGTCTGCGGCCAGTCCAGGTAGTCCTGCCAAACCATCCGCGTCTGGGGGGGGCGGCTGGCCATCAGGCGGTCCAGGCTGGAAACCGCCTGTTCCAATCGACGGCGAGCTTCCTGGACTTGGGCATCGCCCTTGGCATCATAGTGTTGCCCAGCTTCCTGTGCTGCGGAAGCCAATTGGGCTGCGTCCAGTGGTGGCAACTGTTCGAGCCACGCCTGCAGAGCACGCCGAACCGCGACGAAACGGTGCATCGCGAGCCCCGATTCATCCGCCGAGTAGCGGTCAAGAATTTTTTGGATCGCCCGGCGATTTGCCTGATCCCCTTGACTCAATTCCAACTCCAGCGCATCGGACATCAGAAAACGCCGCCAGCCTTCTTCTCTTTCGCCCGTCCCCAACCACTGGTGAAGCGACTTCAGCGCCGCATCGACCCTCGCAGCCTCTTCCTGAGCGATCGCGGCACGATTCCCCATCAGAATCAGGCCGCTGCCGAAGGCAACCACCAAGAAGAACCGTAGAACACGCGGCATCATGACACTCCTTCAAATATGGAATTTTAGGATACACGGTCGTCGACCTTGCAAAGGTAATTTTGGAGCTTTGTCCCCGAAAATCTTGCCCTGCCGCCAAAGCTGCTGGTAATCGCTCAAAGCGACCAGCCGCCACCGACGACGCATGTTACCACATTTCTATTTTTTTCCCAACTGCCTTTTCTCCTGAAAGAAGCGGGTGAGTATCTCTCCACATTGATCAGCCAGCACATGTCGTACGACTTGCACCTGATGGTTTAACCTCGAATCGTTCATCAGGCCAAAAAGCGAGTCCACAGCGCCCGCCTTGGGGTCGTTTGCCCCATATACCAGCGAAGGGATTCT
>SKVE01000617.1 GCA_007129635.1 Planctomycetaceae bacterium | reverse complement strand
CCGTCGCTCCGGTTCCCGCACGGCCCAAGTTCGCAGCACAAGCCAGCAACGATTCCTCGTCCATCAACCGCACGGCCCGGTATCGGCTCTGCCAGAATTCCCCAGCTTCCCTATCTTCCTTGTTCGCGCGAATGGCACGTGATTCGAAAGGATGGCAAACCCCAGCAAGTGGATGCCCATCGCGCCAGACAGTTTCTTCAGTTCGTCTTCGATCCACTGCTTGCGATTGAAGCGAAATTCTTGCCGCTGATCCGGATCGCCCCCATCACAACGCATCGGCGCACGACCCGAGTTACAACATGGACAACCGCAATTTAGTCCGCGCAAAACAGTTACGCGCTTGCCAGACGTGCCATAACAGATCTCCTTGTCCCTAACTACCGCCGATTACCCGCCGATCCAAGACACAGCGGTCTTTTGAACGAAACCCGCCAAGTATAGTCAAACTGGGGTAGCCGATAAATAGCCTCTAAGAATCAGTGTCCCCAGGACTCCTGATGACTCCTGCGGGTGAACGTCGAGAACGGCCGGTTGCCGGAGTTGCGGGCACCCAGCCCGCCGGGTGCCGTCGTGGGCATCGGTACGGCAACCTGCCGGAAGATCCGTCAAGTCGGTGGGGCAAGTAAGTCGCCGGCGACCGGTGGCCAAGCGGGCGGCGAAATGGTATCATTCAGGTATGACAGCCACCCTTACCCCAGAACAGGTTGCAGAATTGGAACGGAGCGGCGACTCACCGTTGGTCGTCGAGAACCCGCAGACCCGGCAAGGGTACGTGCTCGTTCCCCGCGAGGCTTACCAGCACGCCCAGCCTCTGTTCGAGGCCATCATCGGGCACACGCGAGCAGGCATCTCGCCGGCAGCGGCGGATTCCGCGGCGGCGAGCGGTTGGGATGACGGCAAGAACGCCCGACGTTGCGTCCTGATCGACAAGAAATACGCCGAGGGGCTGTCGCCGCCGGAGGAAGCGGAGCTGGACCGACTCCAGGATGAACTGGCCGCTCACCAGCGGCTCGTCAGCCCGCGTCCCGTGGTCATTTTGCAGTTGTTGGAAGAAGTGTTGCAGCAGCGAGCGATCAACGCTACCGGGCGCGTGTGATGCTGCCATTCAATTATCCAGTGGAACCCCACCAGCGACGTCACGGGCCGCAGGGCTACGGCAGCCCGGAAAGTTACCGTCTCTGGCTGCGTGACGAATTCGCTTTTCGTTGCGTTTACTGCCTGGATCGGGAACTGTGGCAGAACTCCGTTGGCAAGTTTACCGTCGAACACTTCCTGCCGGTTGCGTCGCACCCGCAGCGTCTGACAGACTACGACAACCTGGTCTACGCCTGTGTTTCGTCCAATCTGACCAAGGGGCAGGCCCAGGTGCCCGATCCGTGTGGTACGCTGCTGGCCAAGCACGTGGTCATTCACGACGATGGTCGGATGGAGGCGCGAACCAAAGAAGCGTCGAAACTGATCGACAAACTGCTGCTCAACTCCGAAGACTGCCGCACTTTCCGGCGGCGTTGGATCAGCATCATCCGTCTGGCTCAACAGCACTCGCCCGAATTATATCGGGAGCTGATGGGCTACCCGGTGGACCTGCCCGACCTATCAAGCCTTCGCCCGCCGGCCGGAAACAGCCGCCCGGAAGGAATCGCCCAATCGCATGCCGCGCGCCGCGAGCGCGGCGAGCTGCCCGACATATATTGAATCTGGTTTGGGATCAGGATGACGACTAACGACGAATGACGGACGGGGTATAGGGACACAGCTCTCAGCAGGATGGCCTAGAGACCACCCATCCTGGCCAGCGGGGTGGGAACGTCTGGCTTTCGCCTTGATTGGCCAGCGGCGGCGAGAAGTACGGGAAAGGACATCCAAACCGGGGCAATTGCCGTCTGCATGCGGAAAGGCACCACGGACTGATGCTCGTACGGGTCACCGGGGTGTTGTTACAAAACTCGCCTGGATGACTATTCGTTCAAAAGAGACCCGCCCCCGTTTCCCCCGTTTTGAACAGTCCTTGCAGCAGCTTGGCGAACCGGCCCGCCGCGTTGGCGTCCGCCATCCTGGCCTTGGTGGCCGCGCCCATGATCCGGGAAAACACGTTGCCGGGCAACAGTTTGATGTCATCGGCGAACATGCAGAACATCAACTTCATCAGGAAGTGGGCGGCCAGTTCGGCGGGAATGCCTCGGATTCGGGCACAGGGACGAATCTTTCCCGGCTGGTCGGGACGTTCGCCGGAATCGGTAGGTGCCGGCTACGCGGATCGTTCGAGCGGAAGCTGAAACCGTCCGGCGACGATTCCGGGCACGGTGAGATCTTCGTCTAGATCCTCCCAACGCAACGCAAATCCGTTCAGCTCCAGCGTAACTTCCCGCAACTGTTCGGCCGACGCCTGTTTAAGCCGCCGGAAACGGTCTGCCGGAAATCCGACGACTCGCCCGTCGGTAAGCTCCAGAAACACCATGCGTTGTTCGACCCAGACTCGAACGGCGATTGGTTCGGCTGGCGTCATCGGTTCAGCGATTGTGGTACTCATGAAATTTCTCGATCAGCAGTTGTTGGTTTTCGAAGACCAGACGCTCAGCCTCCCGAACGTCTTCTGGTGGAATCCCACGGTTCCTGGCCAACCGGACTGGTGCCAGCCAGAATTTGCATTCGCCGTCCGGCGAACGGACATGGATGTGAGCCGGCTCATTGGATTCGTCCGAATAGAAATGAAAACGAAACGGACCAATTCGCAAGATCGTTGGCATGCCGTCGAACCACTTCCAGCAAAATCGCAAGCCCCCAAAACCTCCGCGCGACAATTCCCAGCTACTTTTATGGTATCCCGGCTACCAGAACCTGGCAACTGGTATCTCGCCCAAGTCCTCCGTATCTTTGTGTAGCATTGCAGAATTCCCGCCAAATTTGCGGAATTGCTGAACCTGCTGCAACATGGAGCACAGCCCAAAGGTGCAAAGGGGACGGGGATCTTTCCTGACGCAGCACCTGCGGCCGATGGCAGGGTGCGAGCCGATCCGGCGGCGCACCCCCATGCGGTCGCGGTGGCAAGCCACGTACACCACCCCCAGCTTCAGCAGCCCCACCTGCCGGCGGACGGACTCGGTGTCGGCGGCCGTTTCCGCCCGAGCCAGGATCGCCCGCGCCTGCTCGCCGAACCCATGCCGGAACATGGCTT
>SKVE01000355.1 GCA_007129635.1 Planctomycetaceae bacterium | reverse complement strand
ATCGGTGCTTATATGCCTCCCTTGGAGGGTGGAAGGCTTGAGTTAGCACCCCCGAAAGATTGGGTATTCAGCAAAGCGGGAAGCGAGTATCTGGTCGGTTTTCATCCATCAGGCAGGACGTTGAACGACCTGCCTCGCATCCTGATTTCGGTCCAGCCGTCGCCTTACGAGGACGTTCAGGATCTTGACCCGACGAACGCGCCGCCTGTGGTCCAGTCAATAAAGGAATCGATTCCAGATGATCAGCTAAAAGTATCTCCCTCGTTGGTGGGTCTAGGTGGCAGGACATGGATCGAATTCGTGGGACTGGGCAGAAGTCGTGGCACGTTGGTGGCTCGGCAAAACCTGCAGACCATCGTGGAAGGCCGTCTCCTTCAAGTCCGGCTCGAAGTTGCCGACGCCCAATTCGATCATCATCGGCACCAGGGCTATGCGGTGGCTGCTGCCGCCAAGTTTTTGCAAACGCCGGCGGAAACCGCCGTTTTTGATCCGGTCCAGGAGACCGACGAACCGGAGAAACCAGACGAACCGGTGGCCCCATGATACCCGGTCCACGGTCAAGTCGGGACGAACGGTCAAGTCGGGACGAACGGTCAAGTCGGGACGAACGGTCAAGTCGGGACGAGTCGGGATCGATCGCTATTTGGTTGCTGCGTCTGCAGACCGCCCGGAATCGCAGCCAACTGATCCCCCAGCTTCCAAGAAGGGGCTCAACCGTTGGCGAGTTTCTTGGGAGCCTAGCGATTTCTTTCCGAACCCCGTGGCAGCACCTGCTTCGATCGCCTTTTGTTGGAAATCGTCCAAATCCGAAATCAGCATGGCGGGAGTCGCAGACACTTGCGGATCGGTCTTGATTTTCCAGATCAGTTCCAATCCATCGCCTCGATCGCGATGAAAGACTCGGTTGACCAAGACTAAGTCAAAGGCACCATTGCGGAGCAAGTCGATCGCACCTTTTTGGTCATGCGCCCGGACCACGGAAGCGTCGAAATTAGTTTCGATCAAGTGTTTGATATTTCCGTGATCCATGGAGCAGTTGCCCACGTCCAGAACCTGCTTCGTCATCGTACCATCTCCTGACGCCTACCGGTGCGTTGCAAAAACCAACCCCAAAGTAGCTGGGGCTCGATTCCTCGGTAGATTCTTTCCATCAAGTCCAGTTGCTGCAACCCCCCGTTATGCATGGCCACCATCGTGCGATTCGCTTTGACGGCCGAAGTGTTCGAGCGGCGAACGGTCCGTTCCACCGCTAGACCATCTTGATCGGTCGGCTTACATTGGGACCGATACGCAACGGCAAACATGGCGGAGTTTTGGGTATGGAACGCTGGGATTTAAACGCCGAAGACAAGCGAGTAGCCGAACAGGTGCTGGGCTACCTCAATTTCTCGTCCGGCTCGCCCGACCCACGTTTCCTGAAGGGGATGGACCAATTGTTCAAATCGGCGTCGACGTTCGGGCCGGCCGTACCCGTCTGGAAACGAGTGTTGGACGCACTGCAGAATGATTTGACTCGTCTGGCGACCGAATCTTCCACTTTTCGAGATGTCGATCAGGCTCGCGGTGTCTTGATGCTGGTTCACGAGACGGTTTTGCCAGGTTATCTGGAGTTTCATCGGGATCTGTTGTTTCATCAGACCGGAGCGGCATTGTTCAATTCGTTTTTTGTGGGTCGTGTCTGCGAAGCCGTTCTGATGCAAGGTCCGCCGTGGGACGATACGCAGCGGATCGCATCCGGATCGATCCGGATGCTGAACGATTACATCGGCCATCGTCCTGTCGCCGTCCTGGAATCCCAGAAGATCGAACCCTATGCGCACGAGTGGGTCCGGCCAATTCCATTATACGTCCGCGAGGCGGGAACGGCGGAGGGCAGCTACAAAGAGGTGATCGAGATCGCTTTGCGGCTGTTGGCCGAGACCAGCGAGCAGATCCTGCGCGACGCCTGCTTTGATCTGGAACAGATGGACGAATTGGCGATTGATCCGCGAGCTTACGATTTCGATCATCCGGTGAATAAGCGTCCGAACTATCATTTTGGCCAGTGGGATCCCCATTTGATCGACAATCGGGGCCAGTACCGCCGCTACGTGGCGCAGCAGGTCACTCTCGAGGCGTTGATGTCGCGGATCGAGACGTGTTCCGACGCACCGCGAGACGAACTGGTGATCGAGGCGGCTGCGGTGCTGGCGGGCACCATCATCATGTCGACGGGAATCAGCGGATCCGGACCGGGCGCCCATGATTCCTCGGTGACCTTGTCGAACCTGTTGCCGAGAATCGCCGCTTATCGGGATCTTTTTTACGAGCGGTTATTGGCTCGCATCCGGGGCAAGCACGGCCAGCGACTGCGGCGCGAAGCCCGTCAACGTCGTCAGCCTTTCGGCGGGGCTCGGCAGCACTTGAACGGCGAATTGGCGCGTCGTCGAGCGGCTCAACTCGAGCATGTCCATCTGGCGGCCATTTTTGCGCGCATGGGATACGCCGAAGCGTCCGTCCAGCAAGCCGACGTGGTCCCGGCCGCATCGGCGCGCATGCTGTGTCAGATCGATTGCCGTCTGACCGATGGCGATCTTGCGCTGAACGAAGGCGACTTGAATCGTGGTGCCCAATTGCTGGACGAGATCATGGACTGGATTCGGCGAGGCATCCAGTGCGGCGCGATCGTGGATCCGTGGAACATTTTGGGATTCGACGGCAATTTCAGCCTGTTTCCGGCCATGGAGAACAGCGTTCGCGATCATCGTGTGGATGAACTGGTGACGCTGATGGAGCAGGTATTCGGGTTGTATTCGCGTTTGTGGAGCGAAGCGGCGGCCAGGAACGACGGAGCGTTATGCGAGCAGGTGGCGGCTCGGTTTCGAGCGACGGCAACCTGGTGGCGTCAGTATGCGGCTCACGAGGTATCCAGTGTCGACGCGATCGATGTCGATGAAGCGTACCAGTCGGCGGAACGAGTCGGCAACGCACTGAATCTGTGGCATCAGGGCGGGGCAGCGGCGGCCGATGTAGGATTCTGGGCTCCGCATGCCGAGATGTTCGATTCACCCAAGGCCTATGGGCTGGTGATCGCCAATCTGTTGGAGCGAGGCGGCCTGGTAACATCGATGGCTCTGATGATGCATTGGTTGGAACAGGCGTCGCGCATCGGTCTGGAAAAGGGGGACACCTCTTTT
>SKVE01000489.1 GCA_007129635.1 Planctomycetaceae bacterium | reverse complement strand
GCCTGACTGCCCAACCGCCAACCAGCGGTCACTGGGCGGAACGGACTCTCCGGCGGCTCCATCAGTCCCTGTTGGATTTGCGGCGAAAGACATCGTTTGCGTCCCCACCGGTACGGGACCGGTGGGGGATGAATGCGCAAATCCGTCTCTACCGGTACGAACGCGCGAGGCGGTTCTTTGCCCCAACGGGGCGGAACATGTCAGCCCTGAAAGGGCGAAACGGAATTCGTGGACGCATGTTTCGCCCTTTCAGGACAATTTCTTCAAAGAACTATCGGGGACCTTCGACATTCGGCATGTACCACCTGATTCCCTGGCAGCCGAAATACGGTTATATTCAAGCGATCATTCCCCGAGTCAAGGAGGCCCACCATGCACAACACTTCGATCCGTTGCGCTGCCCTCTGGCTGATGCTGCTGTTCGTGCCGGCCGTCGCCCAAGGCCAACAGGAGCTGCCGGAGTGGACGGCAAGGATCCGATCAGACCATCCGCGATTGTTCTTCAATGCCCAGACGTGGCCGGCCGTGAAACAGCGGGCTCTGGACGCCGAACACGACTGGTATCGCCAGGTCAAGTCGCGAGTCGACCATCTGCTGGCAAAGACGAAAACCGACGGCGAACTCGAACCGCGGGACCTGGGCCCGGAAGCCGCGTCCGCTGCGCTGGTGTTCCTGATGACCGACGAGCCCGGTTATCTGGACCTGGCAAAACAGTGCCTGGAGGCCAGCGTCGCCTACTACGAACGGTGCTACGAGCAACGGAAATCCGTCAACTGGTATTCCACGTCGCGGGTACATGCCATCATGGCCTGGGATTGGCTGTACAACTGGCTGACCGAAACAGAGCGTCGGGAGATCATGTCGCGGCTGGTGCTGACGACCGATCGCGTCCTGAACGCGAAGCCTACGATCTACCGCGAGAACATGTCCGGCTACAACACGGGGTTTTACGGCGTGAGGAACTGCCTGTGGTTTATCGGCTGTACGGCGTTCGGGACGGAGATCGAAACCGACACCGTCAACCAGTGGCTGGTTTGGGGCCATGACGAAAATCGGAAACTGCTGGCGCATCGTCAGCGTGCCTGCGGCGACGATGGCGGCGGCGCCTCGCCGACCTTGGGCTACGTCCTGGGGGCATACCCGTGGGCCGAACAGAACTTTTTCTACACCTGGTTGTCGGCGACCGGCGAGAACATCGCTCCGGATTGGCCGCATGGCGCCTGGCTGGCCAATTATGTGATCTGGAACTGGATCGCGGCCGAGCCCTGGCCGCTGCAGTTCGGCTACGGGGACACGCCGCATACCGACAACCGATTACCGGTCAGCCAGTTGTACACGCACATGGCGAACATCCGCCACCTGTACGGGCGTGCCGAACCCGAGGCGGCTGCGCTGGCCCACCACGTGCAAAACCTGCTGCCCAACCCGGGCTATTCGAGCACGTGGTTCATCTATCCGTTCCTGCTTTCCGAACGGGAGCATTCTCCGGAACCGCTCGCCCCGGAGAACCTGCCCCATGCGCGGCATTTCGAGACGATGGGCCAGGTGTTCATGAGGTCGGGTACTGGGCCCACAGATACCTACTGCCTGTTCACCTGCGGTGGGATACTCCGCCAGCACCGCCACTACGACGCCTTGAACTTCGTGATCTACCATCGAGGCTTCTTGGCGCTTGATTCCGGCACTCGCTACGACGAATTCACCAACGGGCAGCATCTGGCCAACTACTACGCTCAGACCGTTGCCCATAACTGTGTCGTGATTCACCAACCCGGCGAGCCTGCTGCGCGCTACTGGGGTGGCACCGTAGAAGGCAATCACGGCGGCCAACACCAACAACTGGGCTCGGTGGTCAAAGCATTCGAGACCAACAATGATTTCGTCTACGTGGCCGGCGACGCGACGGCTTGCTACCAACACGGCACCGTCCGCCGTCAGGGGCAACCCGATCTGCCGGAAAAATGCGAACTGGTCACCCGACAACTGGTCTTCTTGCTGCCCGGGCACTTTGTGATCTTCGACCGGGTGACCACGACCGATGCCAGCTACCAGAAAGATTGGCTGATTCACACGGCCCATGAACCGGTGATCGACGGCCAGACGTTTCACGCAGACCACGGCGACGGCCGGATGTGGTGCCGCACGCTGTTTCCGCACCAGGCCCGTTTGACCCCGGTCGGCGGCCCGGGCAACGAGTTCTTTGCAGCGGGCAAAAACTGGCCCATCCAGGCCAAGGGTCTGCGGCCGGAACAGCTTGCCATGATGGGACAGTGGCGAGTCGAAGTAACACCGTCCGAACCACGCAAAGAGGATGTGTTTCTACATGTCATCCAAGTCGGCGATCAACGTCTGGCGGCCATGGATCAGACCACGTTGATCGACGAAGCAACACGTTACGGGGTCCGATTGAGCATCGGCGTCCAAACATGGGAAGTGACCTTCGATGCGACGGGCAACCTGGGCGGCCACATCCGACGCACCGGAGCGAAAGCATCCATCGACCAACCGCTGACGTCGGAAGTCGAACCCCAGAGCGGCATCATGCTGCGATCCACCCTGACCCCCGACCCCTGACCCCTGGAGCTACCAACATGACTGGACGTGCCCTTCTTTTTCTGTTGTTCGTCGCGTTTGCACCGGCTGCGTACGGCGACCGGATGACGTACGAGGAAGCCAAGCAGCGCATGAAGCCGCCTCCGTTGCCCGAGTTCTGGGTGGGTGATGTGGCGGATCTGCCGGCCCGTTGGGAACGGCTTCGTGTCGGCACGTGCGAGGTGATCGCGACCAGTCCTGGGGGCCGTCTCCGCTGCATTTGATCACCTATGGCGAGCGGGAAGACATGCCGCGGCGGGCCAATTTCAATTCGGCGGTCGGTGCCCGGAACCTGGCCGACTACTTGGACAAGGACGCGCGAGAGAAGCCGGTGATCTTCTTCGTGGGGCCTGTGCACGGTCACGAAGTCGAAGCGTTGACGGGGTTGGTGAATCTGATCCAGATCATGGAGACAGGTCGAGATCTGACCGGCCGCGAACGTAGCGAGCTTCGGAAATTGGGGCAGCGTTGCCGTCTGCTGATCCTTCCTGCAGGCAATCCTGATGGCATCGCCCGTTTTGAACCGCGGACAGCATTTGGCATGACGCATGCCGAGTTTCAATTTTGGGGCCAGGGCACGTGGAG
>SKVE01000711.1 GCA_007129635.1 Planctomycetaceae bacterium | reverse complement strand
CTACGCAAGCCGCCGGTCTCCCACTTTCGAAGGCATTCACTGACAGTCATGCCCCGTAAGGACTTCCTGAATAGCCCCCAGGGTTCATAGCACCCTTTCGGCATCGACGATACTCCAGGAAACTCACCCTCAGCGTTCTTCGGACGGTCACCACCTCGTAGAGTTCGCACTAAACGAATGACCTGCCCCCGAAATTCAAGTCCCCCTTCTACAACTGCTTCGTAAAGCAATTCTGCGATAAAGGCGTTTGTGGCGACGAATACGTGCCCCCCTGGTCGAATCGCTCGGTCGACCAAACGAGACCATTCCACGAAGAATTCCCGCATTCGACGTCTCTCGCCGGCATCGAGTGCCGTGAAACGTGGCAACGGCGCACGCACATGCCCGTCGAACGAAGGAGGAATTCGCCAAACGCCCCCACGCCCATGATTCATCTTCCGCAACTGCTCGAAGTCGTATTCTTTTACCCCGTACGGAGGGTCCGTGACCACGGCGTGAAAGCAGTCCTCCGGAACACGGCTTAACCACTCTAGACAGTCGGCGTGAATAATCTCCGAGTCACCAATTCGGCAACAATTATAATCAAACCCATATGAAATGCCGTTATTCATTATTTGCTCCTTGGACATTTTCCAGGCCTTCTCCCAATCCGGTCTTTGTGTCGTGTCTTCCAGCAGAAGAGCCTAAAACCGGTTTCGCCGGCTTACCAGATATTCCATCAATGCCTTGTCGAACTGGGTGCTGGTGTCCAGGGGGACGTAATCGATCCGCGTCTGAAAGCATTCGCGGCGATAGGTTTCACGGAACGCTTCCATATCAGCCAGATAACCATCGCGGCACTGGGAAGCATCCACCTGGACCTTCTCCGCCGTTTCCGGATCCTCGAACTCGACCACCCCGTCGAACGGAAAACGCACCTCGGCTTCGTCCAAAATGTGGAACAGGATCACATCGTGACCGCCGTGCCGCAGTACTCGCAGCGCTCGGATGACCGGTTCCGGGTCGGTCAATAGGTCGGAGAACAGCATCACCAGGCTGCGGTGGCGCAGCATGGCGGCGATCTGAATCAGGCTGTGCCCGATATCCGTCTGGCCTTCGGGTTTCAGCCGGGCCAACAGAGACAGCAGGTTCCCCAGTTGCGTGCGTTTGGATCGAGGCGCCAGGCTATCACGAACCTTCTGGTCGAACGTCAGCAACCCGACCGGGTCCTGTTGGTAGATCATCAGGTAACACAGCGCTGCGGCCAGGCAGATCGCATAGTCGAACTTCGTCAGTTCCTGGCGATAGGTGTAGCCCATCGAACGGCTCAGGTCCATGACCAGGTAGCCGGTGATGTTCGTTTCCGCCTCGAACTTCTTCACGTAGTACTTATCGGTTTTGGCGTAGACCAGCCAGTCGATATCCTTGGGATCGTCCCCTGCGGCGTAGCGTCGATGCTCGCTGAATTCGACGGAAAACCCGTGGAACGGGCTGGCGTGCAGGCCTTGCAAGAATCCCTTGGCTACGAACTGGGCGCGCAGATCCAGTCGCTTGATCTGGTTGATGACCTCGGGCTTCAGGTATTTCTCGACCGTCATGCGGATGTTCCTCACGCCCGGGCGGCGGGTGGTGGCGGCGGCGTGGGCGCTCGCTGGGCCCCTGGTTTGGAGAATTTTGCGACCTCCGGTTCCTGGACTGCGGCCAGCAAATCGCAGATGACGTCGTCGGTGTTCTTGCCCTCGGCCTGAGCCTGAAAGTTCGTGCTGACTCGATGCCGCAGCACGGGCACGGCCAGTTTTTTGATATCGGCGACCGCTACGGAGAACCGGCCGTCCATCGCGGCCAGGGCCTTGCCGCCATTGATCAGGAACTGACCGGCACGAGGCCCAGCGCCCCAATCGACCAGATCGCGGATGAAGGGGGGCGCCGAGGGATCTCGAGGCCGCGTGGCGCGGACCAGTCGAGCCACGTACTTGATGATGTACTCGCTGACCGCCACCGAGCTGACCAGCTTCTGGGCATTGATGATCACCTTGCCCGACATGACCTTGCGAGTCTCGACCCGTTCGTTGCGCGTCGTCACGGCCAGGATCCGCTCCTCTTCGTCGGCCGACGGGTAATCGACCATGATGTTGAACATGAACCGATCCAATTGGGCCTCGGGCAACGGGTACGTTCCCTCCTGTTCGATCGGGTTCTGCGTAGCGATCGTAAAGAAGGGATCTGGCAGCGGATACGTCGTGCGTCCCACGCTGACCTCGCGTTCCTGCATCGCTTGGAGCAGTGCGGCCTGAGTCTTGGGTGGCGTCCGGTTGATTTCGTCGGCCAGCAGGATGTTTGTGAACACGGGGCCTTCGACGAAGCGAAAGTTACGTCGGCCGCTGTCTTCTTCTTCCAGCACGTTCGTGCCCGTGATGTCCGAAGGCATCAGATCCGGGGTGAATTGGACTCGTTTGAATTCCACGTCCAAGATGCGGGCCAGGGTGCTGACCATCAGCGTCTTGGCAAGGCCCGGCACGCCCTCCAGCAGGCAATGCCCGCGAGTGAAGATCGCTGCCAGCAACTGCTCGATCACCTGGTCCTGCCCCACAATCACCTTCTGCAACTCCTGTTGCAGGATCTGACGATGCTGGCTGAATTCTTGGAGGATTTCCCCGATGCTGCGTTGTTTGGTGGTCACCGAAGCCCCTTCTATCCGTGAACGATCCCGCTGGATACTCTGGCCGATGCAGCACCGCCAAAGCATATCTTTCAAGGATAGCGACTTGCGGCAAGATTGGGTAGCGGCAGGCTTCGCGAAGAACCTCGGACCGCGGCCCCCCTTAAAACTCGGCGGCCGCGCTGCGATGAGCGCCACAGTCCAGTGTACCGCCGACGGCCATCAAGCCCAACGTCGCCGCGCCCAAAAGCCAACTGGCCGATTGCAGATGGATCGCCGAGACCGTGGCCAGCCCGACGGCCAGCAGGCAGACGAAAAACGTGCGACGGAACGCGTCCGCCCCCCAACTGCGCTCGCCCAACCGAGCGACGATCAGACTCGATAGTCCGGCGAATTGAGTTGCCAGGATGGTCCAGAAAATCAAAGCTTCATTGTCGTGTGGCATGGTCTCCCTCCCAGATTCCCTTCCAGGTCGCAGGATCATAAGCGATCCGAGGCAGTTTTTCGTACCCCAATTTCTCGAAAAGATTCAAGCTGCAAT
>SKVE01000846.1 GCA_007129635.1 Planctomycetaceae bacterium | reverse complement strand
CTCAGGGCGCTTTTTCCGGCTGCGTTTAACATGAATCGCAACGCTGCGCTCGCGATCCCTTTTTGTTTTCGAGGGGACGGGTTTGCCTCGACAACGAGTTTGTTCTGCTTCGACAGTTGCAACAGGGTATCGACATCGGGGCTCTCCAATTCCACGCGTGAAGGCACGACCAGATAGCCGATCGCCGCCGCCACGCCGACGCAAACCCAGGGATAACTTTCCACGTAGGTGCGCCAGTCGGTGAACTCCATTGCCGAATCGACAACCTCTTCGAGGTCGTTATCCAGTTGGCCACGAAGGTCGTGCATCCGGCGCTGGATGCGTTCGGCAACGCTGCTCATCGTCAGTCCCTCGCAAGTATCAGGAGAGGTGGTTCGCGACCGAATTCGGGAGGGCATTCAACACGGCGTCGAGCACTCGTTTGGTAATGGCCGCGTCTTGCTGGCGCGATCTGTCGGGCAACAAAATGGCCCCCAGAAAACCGACGCCCACGCCGACGCCGAAAGCAGTCAGCGCCGAAGTCAGCGGGTGTTCGGCAAGCACACGCCCGGTTTCTCTGTTGACGTCTCTTGCCTTTTGTCCGATGGTTGACATGACATTACCTCCTGGATTGTTGTGCATTGCGGCGCTGGCTCTCGGATATATCGGTCTATTTCGAACGCGTGAGCAGACCGATGACAACGCCCGTGATCAGCCCGGCACCGAAGCACACGGCCAGGGATTCGACGGGCCGACTCCGGATTACACGCTCCGTTTGCATGTACCCGGCCCGCGCGGATTCCGTCGCTCTGCTGGCCATTGCCTGGGCACCATCACGTGTCCGGCAGGCTGCATTGGCGACAGCCTCTTTGCTTCGATCAACCATGGAGGCTGCGTCGTCGACGGCGCTCTCGAGATAGGCTTCGATCTCGCTACGCATTTCGCCGGTCCGCTGCTGAATCAACCCGACCAACTGATCGGCGTTGCCATGAGCCTCTTCGAACTCGTCCTCGGAGATCTGGCCCCAGCGCTCACGCAGCTTTCCCTTGATCTGGTTCCAGGAGCCTTTCATAACCTGCTGATTGACCGCCATTTCACAGTCCTTTCGGAGAGATGGGTCCAAAAACTTCAAATGTCCAAACATTCGTTCCCGTTAGTAGCAACTCAGTAGCAACTTAAGTGCCAATCGAAGAAAAGGCCGCAAATGATAGGAATCGGCGACGCAGGACGAAACGGGATGACCGCAGCGTGACGATCGCGCGGAACTCCGAGCGACCATGTGCCGCACTGGTGCGTCATAATGCCGCACTCTTGTCGGCCTGGATTACGCAACCATCCCGGATCGCAGGTGGTCATGCTCACTCTTCTCCCGCGTCAGTTGCCCGGATGGCGATCCCGCGCAACAGCCGGCCGAGAATGTCAGGGCCCGTCACGACCCGCGGTCGATGGTTCCACAGCAAAATGACGTCGTCCTCGACGATGTCATCTCCGCCTTCGCCGCTGCGCAACCGGAAGCGTTGGATCAGGTCGCCTGGGACCGCAGCGGTCGTAGCTGGCCAGTCATGAAACTGTTTGTCGGACGCGATCTTGTACCCGCGGGGGCGCTCCATGGACCGAAAACACGAGGTCCGACTCGACCCGTTGCAACCATGGACGGTTGGGCACGGCTGCCGTCACAACCAGTGCCGCAAGAGAAATGCGACGAACTCGAGGACCTTCTTCCACCAAGGTCTTCGCCGGTGGGCCGCCAGCGACACCTCCCGGCATCGGGCGATGTCCGTCAGTATTTGCTCGCGCATTTCGACGGCAAAGGCAGTGTCGGCAATGACGGCCACGCATTCGAGTTGGTGAAAGAGACTGCGATGATCGAAGTTGTAGCTGCCGATGATCGACCAGGCGTCGTCGACCACCGCCGTTTTGGCGTGCATCATGCTGTCGGGCCACTCAAACAGGCGCACTCCTCCGGCGAGTAGTTCGTCGTAGAGCCAGCGGGTTGCATAGGCCGCAATGGGCACGTCGCTTTGCTTCGTCACCACCACACCCACGAACAGCCCCCGACGGGCCGCCTTAATCAGAGCCCTACGGACGGGTTTGCTCGGGATGAAATACGCGTTCTCGAGCATCACATAGCGCCGCGCGCGACCGATGGCCTTCAGGTGGGCCAGGTGAATTCGCCGGCGATAGCGCCAGACTTCATTGCCCACAAGGCTGACCGGCACGCCTTCGTCCGGTCCCGAGGCAACCTCCGGATGTTCTTTTCGATGCAAGAGGTTCGCCCAGCGCCGGCGAAGCACGTGTCGAATCTGCGTGCGACGCGTCCGCATGGCATCATACGGCGTGGCTCGCCGCCAGGCATACTCGAACAGCGCGGCCATCGTGCGGGCGACTTCCGGACCTTCCAGGCAAACGTGCGTGTCGCGCCAGCCCTGCCCGCCGTCCGACACCGAGTTGTATTCGTCGCCCAGGTTGATGCCGCCGGTGAAGGCTGCGGCATCGTCGACCACCAGGATCTTCCGATGATCGCGCCGGTTCAGTGCCCACAGGGGGCGGCGCACGAGCAGCGGGTGATAAACGGCTACCGCGACGCCGGCTTCGACCAGTTCGCCGACAAAGCGCCGGGACAGCCCGAACGAGCCGATCCAGTCGTACAGCAGGCGGACGCGAACGCCTCGCGACGTGGCCCGGATCATCGCCTGCTGGAATGCTCGTCCCGTTGCGTCCTCGCGCAGCGTGTAGGTTTCGAGCTCCACCCGGTCCACCGCGGCGTCGATCGCGGCGAGCATCGCAGGGAACGCCTCCGTCGCGTTGACCAGCAGGCGCGCCGCTCGGGCCTGCACAAAATGCATGTCCGGTCGTCCATAGCGGCGCCGAATCTGCCGGGGACTGACGGCGTCAACCGGCGGCGGGGCCAGGACGATCGACTTGCGTACCTGATCGACCGACGAAGCATCCGGCGTCGGCTGGCGTTTCGCGGGCGAGCCACGATGCGGTGACGGTTCCATACAAGCCTTTCTTTCGCTAGCAGCTCCCTCGACGCGACGAACCCGGATTATTCATGACAAGTAGGGTCATAAGCAAGCCCACGGCCCTGGGGGGACCTCGGTCTTTGAAGTCGCGCATCGTCTCCGCCGAACTCGCTCGGTGGGACGACGATTCTGCACTATCGATGGTCCCCAATCCCCGGGGGTTTTATTCGGTCTGGATT
>SKVE01000755.1 GCA_007129635.1 Planctomycetaceae bacterium | reverse complement strand
TTCTGTCTTCAGGCAGCAGGTGGTTTGGTCAGTAAACTCGGACTTTGAGGTCCGAAATAAATTGCGAAGTGGAAATTCGAAGGCTTTCCCGAGACCAGATCTGGTCATCGGGTGGTGGATTCGGATGCGGTCGGTTGGAAAGTGGCTGAAGATTTTTGTGCTCGGGAAGTCGGATTAGACAAGCAGGGCAGGAGAAAAGGTCGTTTAGCACCGTTCGAGAAATAACTGACGCACTTTCTGCCCCCTCACCCTGCCCTCATCCCACGAGGGGCGAGGGGACATTGGACCGTTATTTCTCAAACGGTGTTTAGCCTTCTTCGATCACTTGGATGTTCATCAGACGACCCAAGTGGCGGATGCTGCTGGAGTGATCTCCGTAGTAGATCACGCGGTGCAGCAGGGTCATCGCGTCCTCGGTGTGGTCGAGCACTCCGCCGCCCCAGTTCAGCACCATCTGTTCGGCGTCTTTGACTTGGCTGCAGAGCTGCGTGCGGCAGGCACGGATCGATTTTTCGGGTACTTCGATGATCTTGCCGGTCGAGATCAGTAGATGTTCCAGATTGACCAGCTTGGTCCGGGTGATCTCCTGTCCGATGCGGTACAAGACTTCAGGGACGGCGCCGTCATTGCCGATCTCGGAATGGCCGCGGAGTAGATACGGTGCTGGCTGGCCAGCGGTACCGTCCATCTTTAACGCTCCGGTACAATGGGCCGTCCAGCAGGCGTTCTTGGCCGTATCGAAGTAGTTGTTGCCCTGGAAACCGGGCAAGTCGAAGGCGTACTGGAACATCAGCATGGTCCACAGCGAGTCCATATCGCCTTCGCACACGGCTGGGATGCCGCGGTCGCGCAGCCGGGTGAATCCCAGGCAGGGGAACCCGCGTTTCAACCAGCCCATGCATCCGCCGACGGCGATGGCCTGCGCGTGTTCCTCGTCGATGATCTGGTCCATCGCCAAGCTGGCCCGTGCGGCCCGGAGCACATCGTCTTGAGTCGGCTCGACCACTTGTCGAGCTTCCTCGATCCACCGTTGCGCCTCGGCTTCGGCCGCTGCGTCGTCCACAGCCTCGAACCGCTCGTCGAATCGTTCCGGGGGCAGCGCGATCACATCGACACCCAGCTTCTCCTTCACCAGATCCGGGTCGCATGCCGCTGTGGTGCCTCGGGCGGGCAGCACCAGCAACACACGCGACTGCCGCAACATCGGGCCCACTCGCAGCAACCGGGCCGCACGCTCCAGTTCCTGGTCGTCGCTGCTGGGCATCAACGTCACCGGGGCTCCTCGCCGCTGCCAACGGAACGGATACATCCACTCGTGGCCCGTGCCGGGGCTGGCGAAGACGACCGTCGGTCGTTGTTGTTCCATGACCAGCTTCATCACGTTCTGCAGAGCCCACATCCCGACGTTGATGGCCAACACGGGCGCGTCGGGGCCAGCCTGTTCCAGCAACGGAGCGGCCTCGGCGGCGTTGTCAGCATGGCCGACAATAAACTCGATATTGCCCAGCTTCTCTTCGATCTGGGCCAACTTCTGATGGAGGGCCGGGACGTCCCCTTCGCAAAACGACCAGTTCCGGCCCGTCAAAGGCTGGCCCGTCAGGATCGCACAGATGCGCACCTTCGGCATCGGCTCGGTCGGACGATCTGCTTCACTGGATCCAGCTCGCAGGTATTTCGCTGCAAACAAGCCAGCCCCCAATGCACCCGCACTGCTGCCGAGAAACTGTCGGCGTGTACAACCGTCACACATGACAAATCTCCTCCCAAACCTGAAGGCACCAAACAAAACCCTCTACGTATCCACAATTTTCGCCCTCCCGCGATCGCTTCTCAAGCCCCTGAAGCTGAATTTTTTCTCGTCGACGTTCACTCCGTTCTTCGAAACTGCGCCGCGAAAAATGGGCTACCTGATCGACAAATATAACGCTCTTTGTTAACGTCTTCTAATCCATTTCGAGTATTGACAGGGGAGCCCGAGGGAGCCCGAGAGTCGAAAACCTGCGAGATTAGGCAACTCGCAGGAAATAATCTACCGCGTTCGGCGAGGGTCTCCGACCCCGCCGAAACCGCCGACCGAAGGTCTCCCGCCATATTGGAGACCTTCGGTCGCCGGACTGGCTCGGTCAGAGACCGGCCCGGTATCGCTTCGGGCATTCGACACCTCGGCGCTGGGGTTGATTGGCCAGCGAGCACACGGGATGATGATGGGGAATCTGGATCACGGCACATGCGGAGAATCCAGAAGTGGGAAAGAAGAGAGAGCTGCTCATACCGGCGGAACGCATCGAACGGGCCATCCTGCTGATCCGCCGCCAGAAGGTCATGCTGGACGCGGATTTGGCGGAGATGTACGGGGTCACCACGGGCAATCTGAACAAAGCCGTCACACGCAACCTGGAGCGATTCCCGGCAGATTTCATGTTCCGGTTGACGAAAGAAGAGGCCGACAGTTTGAGATTCCAATCTGGAATCTCAAACACCCGAGGCGGTCGGCGATACGCCCCCCGCGTGTTCACCGACCAGGGCGTCGCCATGCTTTCCAGCGTCTTGCACAGCCCCCGAGCCGTCGCCGTCAACATCGAGATCATGCGGGCCTTCGTCCGTCTCCGCGAGATGCTGACCAGCCACGCCGATCTGGCCCGGCGGCTCGATGAACTCGAACGCAAATACGACCAGCAATTCGCCGTCGTCTTCCAAGCCATCCGCGAACTGATGAAACCACCCACTGGCAAGCCCAACGAGATCGGCTATCACACCCTGGTCGAGAAGAAGTAACGCTCTGGGGCTTCCATCTTCCGATGCACGCTACATTGGGGGCTCTCAGATTCCGCCCTACGGATCCACACAAACAACCCCGTCGTAACGCGGGTTCCCGATCTCTTTGCAGATGTCCGAATCAAACAAAACCCCACATCCAGTTACCCAATTGCTCCAACGTAGCAACTGCCCGAACGTAATTCCACGCTGGAACCTACGTAGGACCGTCTAAAGAGGTGGTTAAGCTGACCGTGCTGCCCGCCCGCATGAACCCGGACCTGACGATGGGCGACCTGCTGAAGAAAGCCGGTTCTGGCAACCTGTTCATGGTCTTCGGCGAACCCGACGTGGAGATCACGCACCAGAAAGACGGCCGGATCGTCGTCCAACTTCGCGGTCTCGACATCTTCGATCCGACGACGGGCGA
>SKVE01000075.1 GCA_007129635.1 Planctomycetaceae bacterium | reverse complement strand
CGGGCAATGCCGTCCAGATGATCCGCGATGCGGCGAACCGTGTTTATCAGTCCCGAAAGTTTGAGAATCGCGGCGAGTTCGGAGAGCTGTTCTTGCACGCCGCGATTCGGGAGGTGTTTGATTCCCATCCCGCAATCTCAAAAATCTAACACAAGACCGCACACAACGACACAGTCAAGGGGTTCGACGCCGTCCATGTAGTAGGGCCTGCCGGTGCCTTGGAGTTATGGCTCGGCGAAGCAAAATTCTATTCCGACATCCGCCGTGCGGTTCGCGATGTGGACGAACAGATGGATGCGTTCGGCGCCGGACCGTTCAGACAGCTCGTGCAGAAATGGGGCGATGTGCGGCACGCTGGCGGTGATGGTGGCTTCGTCCGCCGAATAGGCGGCCGCCGAGCCGTGCGAGGGCCAACTGTAGAACGCCATTTCGCCAGGGATCTTCAGGTCGTAGCCGATTTGTGCCGCCCGAATGGCCGCCTCCTCGAAACTGACATTGAAGCCGTGAATCAAGACGAACATGTTGCGCTGTCCCGGGTGCCACCAGGTTTCCAGCTTGTTGGCCAGCCCCGCCCAGAACACATCGCGCGGCAGGGCGTGGATGCCGTGAAGCTTGAGCGAGTCGTCGGCCTCCAAACGGATCCAACGCCGCCACCAGGCCGTGCCGGTGGAGCCGGGTTTGTGGCTTTCCGGAATGAACACGTTGCACACGCCGTAAATGATGCGATCGGCGGATTCTTCCGAGTCGAATCGCTCGACAACGTCGTCGAACTGCACGGGCTCCGTGTGCCGTAAACTGCGGACGGCACACGGAGTGTGCCTGCTACAATTTGTTCAAGTTATTTCTGCGCGGTCGCTAACCATCTCGCCGGCGAGCGGCGAGGATTCGGCGGGACATCGTTCGCCGCGAGGCAGGAACAAAGACGGGATCGAACCAAATCGCCTTGACAAGCACAAACTGAACACGCCAGGTCGGGAGTCGTTTTCGGAGAAAGCGTGTTCCATGTGGTTGGTCGTTGCCCGAAAACGACTCCCGACCCCGTTCGCGTCGCGTGCCACCAAACCAAGTCCGACACTTATTGTTTTGCCGGTCCTTATCAACTTGCAGAGAACGAACAGGCGCAGAAGGTGATGACCAAGGCCGTCGGTTGGGTCCGGTAGAAATAGGCAAGGGACTACCGATGACTCGGGCCGCCCCGCCGCTGAAAGACAACTGTCCCCAAGCGGCCCGGGCTCAAATGCCAGGACAACTGGTCGCCCGCAACGGCGGCATGTTGCTCTTCTCGGGTTGAACCTGCATAGATCGTGGCGTGCCATTGGCCCGGTTCCGGCACCCGAATCCGCAGTGTCACGGCATGTGCCTGAGTGTTCACCGCAAACACGCCCACGTTTCCAAACCCGTCATCCCAGGCACTCTGGATGACCAGCGGCATGTTGATCACTTGCGGCATGTTGATCACTTGCGGCTGCCGCAACTCGCGTCCCCTGACTTGGCGAATCTCCTTGCGGACGGCGGGCGCATCGACGATCAGCGGACGCCGCATCCGGCCATTCAGCAGGAACGGCTTGGCGTGCGTCTTCATCGCGGCGAAATAGTCGTCGAGCAACATGAGCCCGCCGGGCGGCACCGCGTCCGGAAGTTCGGCAGTCGAGTTCCAGAAGGCCAGACTGGGAACCTGCCCGTAGACGAGCATCGCCGCCAGTTCCCACGTCGATCGGCTGTTGGCCGTGACCCAGCCAAAGATCACGGGGATCTGCTCGTGATAAAGATACTGGGCCAAGGGAACCAAGCCCGGGGTGGACGATTCGTGGAAGAAGCGGGCCTGGTAGGCATGGAGGTCCATGTTCAGCAGTTCCGAGCAGCTCTCCACGCCATCGGGATACGAACCGTGATCCTGGTCGTCATGGATGACGGTGACGCCGAGATCGAACAGCGACCTCGCTGTTTCGGGCAAGAAAGTGCCGCCGACCGACGTGCCTCGGCACAGCCGATGGCTGTCCCTGCCTTCGGACTGGAATTGCAGCAGTTCTCCGTTGCGCATCCGCTCGCAATTCCGATCCCCGTCCTGTTGTGCAAAGAAATCGCCCACCGCGCGATTGCTGGCGGTCGAAGCACGTTGCGAATGCGTCGTCCAGCGATACCCGGAGATAAAGCCGCTGACGACGATTCCCCGTTCCCTCAGACGCGATAGATATCGGCCGCGTCCTGCCAGGTCCCACCGCAGAACGACAGACGCGTGTGATACGGCATTTCCCACCTGCGCCCCGGTTCGTACGGCATCTGGTGCCGCACCCCGAACATCGCCGTCGAGCGAAGATTCGTGAAGCCGAAGGCCTTTACGTGGCCTTCGCCGTCGTCGGTCCACAGCAGGAACCCGCCGTCGGGCGCCACGCAGGCGATCATCTGGGCGAACAGATGCGCCGGATACGGCCGCCACATCGGAGGCTGACTCAGCGGAGAAAAACGGCCCTCGAACATCGGGAACAGGTATCGCTTCTCTTCGCCCAAGCTCGACCGTGGCGTCACAACAACGGGAAACGTCACCTGCCCGACTGCCAAGGCCGCATCGTTCGGCTCGGCGGCCATCGACCAGTGCGTCTCGCCGGGCGACTGGCTCAAACAGACCCGCACACGGGCGGTGACCTTGGGATGCTCGAACTCGATCTCCAACGCGTCCGCCGCGCGGCGCAGAACTCGTGAAGTCATCTGCGTTGCATCGACTTCTCCCGCAGGCTTGACGCCTTCGACCAGTTGCAGTCGCTCGGGCAGCGGCTCATCCCGGCCTTGAATATGCACCACTACGACGAAATCTTCCAGGAGCCCGACAAGCACCGCGAGCGTTTCCTCGCCCTGTGGGGGCAGATTGCCGAACGCTACCAGGCCCAGCCGCCATCGCTGGCCTTCGAGCTGCTCAACGAGCCCCATGCCAGACTCGACGCGGGCAAGTGGAACCGCTTGCTGGCCGACACGCTGGCCGTCGTCCGCGCACGAATCCCACGCGGAATGTGGTAGTCGTTCCACTGCCCGGCTTTGACCGCTTTGCTCCGTTGTTCGGGTAGCGGGCCGGCCAGTGCTTTTCTGCGCCGGGACTCGTCGTACAGGCACCCCCACCAACCGTCGCCAAGATCGGCTTGGTATCCGATCATCTTGTGATGATCGGGGATGCGGCGGCTGCGGATCTGGATG
>SKVE01000026.1 GCA_007129635.1 Planctomycetaceae bacterium | reverse complement strand
GGGCAGATCCTTTGCCACGCTCTCCATCAGTGCTTGTTCCATTTTATGAAATACCGGCGCGCCCTCCATTTCGACCGCCACCGGTTCGATTCCCTCGGCGCGGGCGCCTATCAGTTCATCGGCCCGATCGGCCACAACCAGGATCTTCGCCGTGCCGCCACGTTGCTTTAATTGGCTCCAATCGCTGGGGCCGTCCAGCATGACAAGAATCGCATCGGCCTCGCCGCTGGTGCAAATCTGCACCGCGAGTCCGTAGATGGTTGCGAACTGTTTGGTGAATTTCTGTGGCTTCATCCGGCTGAGAACAGTGTCGGTACAGGCTTATCCAGGCAGGCATCGCTACCCCGCTTACTCGGGTCGCTATATCCTAGGCCTTTGCCGCAGGAAGAACAATATCCTGGCGACGCCCGATTTCGAGAATTCTTCGCCGGTCTTTAGAAGAAAGTCAGGAGGCGGTGAACGATCGATGGCGGTTCGGGGCGGTCGACGGGTTCACCACGAACGTACTGGCGCCAAGCGGGAACGCTGTTGCCAAAGTCTTCGTTCGAGATCCGCCGCAAGGACTCGACCGCGCGGAACTGAAGCGCCGGGTCGGAATCATCCAAGGCGAACCCCAGCGACTGGACGGCCGCCTGGTCTTTGAATTTCCCCAGTTCCCGCGTGGCAGCGATCCGCACATCCAGATCATCATCCGATCGGACGATCGCGCCCAGCGCATGCAGCGCCTCGACGCCCTGCCGCTGGCCCCAAGCCTCGCAAGCCGCGATCCGAACCACGCGTTCTTCGTCCTGGCTGGCAAGCTGCAAACCCTCGATCGCAGCCGGGGTGGTCAACGCCCCCAAGGTGCGAACGACTTCTGCTCGATACACCGCGCTCGGATCCTGTGCCACGCTCAGATTCAAACGTCGCGCCAGTTGGGATTGCTGCTGTTGGTTCATCCGAGCCGCTTCCCGGCGCGTATTCTGCAATTCCTCCAATCGCGTAAACAGGGTCGGTCCGTACTTTTCGTCGTCCTGCCACTGCTTACGATAGTAGAGTGAATGCAATGGGCCATCGACGCAGCCGGAGAGCAAAACCACCCCGTAGACGACAGCCACCCAGATTGACGAGCGTTTTTCGCGTTCTATCATCGGCGACTCACTAGAGTTAATTGACAAGCGTCGGGTTTGTAGCAAAATGCCCGATGGGGGACTAGACGACTTTTGCAGGCGACCAGCGGTGCATTCACGCCCCGACCGCCAATAAGGATACCAACATGTCCGAGATTCCCGCACCCCTGGCTAGGTACGTCCGTCAAATGAGATACCCTCCGATCGGTGTACAGGGACAACAGCGTTTGACGGATTCTCGCGTGTTGCTGTGCGGATGTGGCGCCCTCGGTTCCGTGATCGCCAATACGTTGGTACGCGCCGGGGTGGGCATGCTGCGGATCGTCGATCGAGATTTTTTGGAGCTGAGCAATCTACAGCGGCAGGTGCTGTACGACGAGCAGGACGTGGCCGATGGTTTGCCGAAAGTGATGGCTGCCGAAGCCAAATTACGGCGGATCAACGCACAGGTTCGGATCGAGCCGGTTGTGGTGGACGTCGCGCCGTCGAATATCGAGCAATTGATCGACGGGATGGACCTGCTGTTAGATGGCACGGACAACTTCGAGACTCGGTTCCTCTTGAATGACGTCGCCGTCAAGCACGGCATCCCCTGGGTCTACGGCGGTTGTATCGGTGCCGAAGGCCAGACGATGACGATCCTTCCCGGCCAGACGGCTTGCCTGCGGTGCTTGATGCCCGAGCCCCCGCCACCCGGTTCGACACCGACGTGCGATTCGGCCGGTATTTTGGGATCGATCGTCAACGTGGTCGCTTCCTTGCAGTCGTGCGAGGCCTTGAAGATTCTGAGCGGTCACCCCGAAGCGATCAGCCGATGCCTGCAGGTCTTCGACCTGTGGGAGAACCGGACTCGTCAAGTCGGCTTGGATTCGCTGCGCGAGCAGATCGATTGCCCGGCTTGTCGCGGCCGCGAGTTTCCCTGGCTGGAAGGCCGGCGCAGCAGCCATACCGCCGTGCTTTGCGGTCGCAACTCGGTTCAGTTAAGCTATCCGGACCGCCACCCGGTCAACTTGGATCATCTGGCTGATAAACTGGAAGGTGTGGGCCAAGTGACTCGAAATCGATTCCTGCTGCGGTTGGAGGTCGATGATTTCTCGATCACGGTGTTCCCGGACGGCCGCGCGATCGTTGGCGGAACCGACGATGTCAGCGAGGCTCGAACGATCCACGCCAAGTACATCGGAGCCTGAACATAACTTGAAAAAGGAGAATGTGGCATGACAAACATCACTCGAAGACGTTTTCTGGGCGCGAGCATGGCTGCCGGTGCGGCTTGGCTTTCGCTGCCCGGTCGGGCCGGTGCGGACGATCAGGAAGCGATCCAAGCATCGATCGCCAAATTCGGAGGGTTCCGAGTCGGGATCCAAAGTAACATGCTGGGAACGCTCAGCCCCGAAATGGAACCGATGCTGGGACACGTTGCGGACGTGGGCTTGCACTGGATCGAATTCGCTCATTGGCACTACGGCGTGACGGAAGATGCCGATCGCATCGCTGAGGTCCAAGAACTGCTGTCGCGTCATGCGATTCGGATGGAAGCCTATTTCCTAGGGGAAATCGAAGCCGATGCCGTGGCCTTGCGTCGAACTTTTCAGTTCGCCAAGAACAACGGCGTGTCCGTGCTGGTCGGGCAACCGACGATCGAGGCGTTTCCGATCTTGAACCGGCTGGTCGACCAGTTCGATATCAAGTTGGCCGTCCATAATTACGGTCCGGGCCATCGCTTCGACCGGATCGACGATATGCTGAAGGCCGTCCAGCCATGGGATGCTCGCATCGGTTACTGCCTGGATACCGGGCATGCGATGCGCTCGGGCGAATGCCCGGTCGAAGCGGTCCGCCGGATGGGACGTCGTCTGCACGGTCTGCATCTGCGTGAACAGGTCGCGATCCAGCGGGAACCTCAGCCGGCCGAAGCCATCATCGGGGAAGGAGGCATGGACCTGCCAGCACTCTGCCGCGCGTTGCACGACGCTCAGTTTTCCGGCCCCCTGACGCTGGAGATGTACTATCGGCCCAAAGACCCGCTGCCGCCCCTTCGACGCAGCCTGCAGAACCTGGCCCAGGCGGCCGTCGTTTCAT
>SKVE01001015.1 GCA_007129635.1 Planctomycetaceae bacterium | reverse complement strand
GACATCTTCACGTGGGTCGGGATCTCCGAGACCGACGCGGTTTTGTTACGACCTCTTCGAGATCAGAGCCACCACAGGCCTGATTGTAAGAGGCTCGGCCGAAAAATAGAAGACGCTCGAGTCTGCCCCGGCCGGGGAAATCCATTACAATGGCCGCATGGATCGGATAGAGCCATCGAACGAATCCGCCGAGTGACCAATTGTAGCTTGACGAATCTGACGCACTCTCTTGAGCAAAGCCCGATGTCCGAGCAATCTTATCGTCCGCGACAACCCAGCCTGTCCACGCCCGTCCAGTATGTCAAAGGGATCGGGCCGCAGCGAGCCGAATTGCTCGAGCGGCTGAATCTGCGCACCGCATCCGATATGCTCTTCCACTTCCCACGCGACTACCAAGACGCCAGTCAGTTGGCGAAGGTCGATCAGTTGCGGGAAAACGAGACGGCCAGCGTGCTGGGCGTGGTTCGGGAGGTCGAGCTGCGCAACACAGGGCCGGGCTGCTGCATCCTGGGCGCGCTGATCCAGCAGGATCAGCAGCACCTGCGCGCGATCTGGTTCAACCAGCCCTGGGTCCAGGATCGCATCGCTGTCGGCGATCGTGTGTTGCTGGTCGGCGAACCTCGGTTTCGCGGCTGTCGCTGGGAAATGGCCCATCCTCGCCTGGAAACCGTCGAGGACGACGAACCCGTCAGCGGCCGGATCTTGCCGATTTACCCACTGACCGAAGGCTTGCACCAATCGCAGATGCGCCGCATGGTACAGGGCGCACTGCAGCAGTTTAGCGACCAGGTGGTCGAGGTGTTTCCGGTTGCGTACCTGCAAGAACATGACCTGATGACGATCCGCCAAGCCCTGCAGCAGATCCATGTGCCGGAAGATCCTCAGCGATTGGAAGCCGCAAGACGACGTTTTATCTACCAGGAATTGTTCGTCCTGCAATTGGCCTTGGCCCTGCGACGCCAGACGCTGGACACGCGCAGCCAAGCGCCCCCGCTGCCCGTGTCGGCTAAGATCGATGCCCGCATCCGGCGTCTGTTCCCCTTCGCATTGACCGAGGATCAGGATCGAACGATCAACGAAATCACCCAGGACTTGATGCGATCCACTCCCATGAACCGCCTGGTGCACGGCGATGTGGGCAGCGGGAAGACGGTTGTGGCCGAATACGCGATGCTGCTGGCCGTCGCGCATGGCTACCAAGCCGCGTTGATGGCGCCGACCGAGATGCTGGCTCGCCAGCACGCACGCACGTTGACCCGAGACCTGCAAGCCAGCCGGGTGCGGATCGAGGTGCTGACCGGCGGGTTGAACGCCGCCGCACGGCGTCAGGCGGAACAGGCGATCGCGGCAGGCCAGGTCGATCTGATCGTCGGCACACACGCTCTGCTGAGCGAAGGACTTTCGTTTCATCGCCTGGGCTTGGTCGTGATCGACGAACAGCACCGGTTCGGCGTGCGGCAGCGAGCCGCTTTGCGGCGTGCGGAACTCGACCCACACTATCTGGTCATGACCGCGACCCCCATCCCTCGCACCGTGGCGATGACCGTGTTCGGGGACCTGGATGTGTCCACGCTGCGCACCAAGCCGCCGGGTCGAGCTGCCCTGCATACGTACCTGGGCGAAGCGTCGCGCCGCGAAGCCTGGTGGGAGTTTGTTCGAAAAAAGCTGAGCGAAGGTCGGCAAGGCTACGTCGTGGCGCCGCTGGTCGACAATGCTGATGCCGAAGGGGTGGCCAGCGCTCAACGATTGGTCGAAACGCTGGCACAAGGTCCGCTGAAAGATTTCCAATTGGGAGTGGTGCACGGCCGCCTGTCGTCCGCAGACCGTGAATCGGTCATGGCTTCGTTCCGCCAGGGCGCGATCCATGTGCTGGTTGCGACCAGCGTGATCGAGGTGGGGATCGACGTGCCCAATGCCACACTGATGACCATCGAAAGCGGCGAACGCTTCGGATTGGCCCAACTGCACCAACTGCGAGGCCGGATCAGTCGCGGAGTTCACCCCGGATACCTATGCGTCTTCGCCAACACGGACTCCGAAGAATCCCGCAAGCGGCTGGAAGCCCTGGAGCGATCCAGCGACGGTTTCGAACTGGCAGAACTCGACTTCCAGATGCGCGGCCCCGGCGACCTCTTCGGAACTCGACAACACGGCCTACCCCCGCTGCGCATCGCCGACCTGAACCGCGACGGGCAAATCCTGGACCAGGCCCGGCAAGACGCCCAGCAATTGGTCGCACAAAACCCCCAGCTTCAAGACAACGACTTCCGCCACCTGCACCGCATGGCCATCCGCCGCTACGGCCAAGCCCTCGATCTGGCCGACGTCGGCTGAATCGAACGAACGCGTTCCAAGTCCCCGCAAACGTACCCGCCCCATTACGCCCCAGATTCTCCGACAACCACCACAGTCAATCTAAGTGAAGTCACTACAGCCTTTAGATGTAACTTTTGCAGCGAATGGTCAATTCTTCTATTTCGTCGCAGCTACCGTCTTGCGTTTGGAGCCGGAAGTCGTCTAAAATCAAGGCCATCTTGGCTGATGGAGTCGGTAACGCAGCGACAAGAAGCGATTACCGCACCGGTAAGCCCAAGCAACGGGGTGTAGCGCAGCCTGGTTAGCGCGTTTGACTGGGGGTCAAAAGGTCGGAGGTTCGAATCCTCTCACCCCGACTAGACTTACGACGATTCGAGAATGGCCATTGCAGCACCATTGCAGCACCCAGCGGCAAAAATGGCTTTTTTTCACGTCCATTGCAGCGCCATTGCAGCGCTGCAATGGCTGGGTGACGGGGTCTTGATGGCGATTTCTTCGCTGTGGTCGATCAGTCAGCACCGGAAAATTGTTGTCGTGGCTGCTTGTTCCCCGGGACGTTGTTGTCGTGCCTGCTGCGGTGGCTGCGTCGAGGTGAAGCCCAGTGCGTCGGTGATCGACTGGCTCTTTACGGCGACGTCATACCGCGTCCAGATGCGGTTTGTCTTGCGTATCCAGCAGCGCCGCGACCCGGCCGCGTTCGTCGTACTTGGGTTTGGCCACCGACGTGCCGATGGACGGCCCGAATGGGATTCGGGCTGTAGGATGCGTTGAAATGTTTGACAACGCTGCCGCTGCGCGGTACCGTGAGCGTCACTCGGCTGGCCCACGGTGGTGCGGCAACCGACCGCCCGACACTAGGCAGACAACAACATTGTGTT
>SKVE01000644.1 GCA_007129635.1 Planctomycetaceae bacterium | reverse complement strand
ATCGGCGATCAAATGGACATTGCCGCGGCCAACGCGATCAATGCGGGGGCGAACACCGTCACGCTACGGCCGAAGACGGCGGGGACGGAGATCGATCTTGGCGGGGCAGATGCGGCCGGGAGGCTCGGCTTGACCGACACGGAACTCGACCGGATCACGGCGGGGACTTTGACGATCGGTGATGCTGACAGCGGCGCAATCACCATCACCGCGCCGATCACACGTCCGGCTACGACCGATGTGAACCTGGTCAGTGGCGCGGGGATCGTGTTCCAAGACGGCGTCGATCCCGGCCGGATCGATACGGCGGGCGGCGATCTGTGGTTGGCGGGCACGAACGTGCAACCGCTGACCGCCGGAACCGATGTTACCGCTGGACACGTCTCGTTCGGCAGCGATGCTTCGTTGGCTATCCAAATCGATGAAGCCACCCTGGACACCCAGTACTCGCAACTGAACGTTAGTGGAACAGTGGACCTGACCGATGTCCAACTGGTTCTGGACGGGGCTTACGTCCCCGCCTATGGCGATGTGTTCACCGTGGTCTCGGCCTCGAGTCTAACCGGCCAGTTCAGCGGCCTGGACGAGGGCGGTTCCGTGCTGTTCAACGGAGTTCCGCTGACGGTCCAATACACCGGCACAGCAGTCCGTTTGCTCGCTCCGACGCTCGTCGGGACGAGGATCGAGATGACGGTGGTTGGACTGCCTACCGCGACCGATGGGAATGGCAAAGTGGCGATGCTGCCCGGCAGTGCGGCTTGGGTGCACGAGTGGCAGTCGTTCTGGGTCGAGATCTGGGTCAGCACGCCGGGCACAACCGCGGTGGGCATCACCGAGGCGATCGTGGATCTGCATTACTACAGCCAGTACTTGACGGCTCAGGAGATCCAGTACGGACCGGCCTTCACGAAGGACCTCACCGGCGAGATCCAAGACAACTTGGGCCGAGTCCATGAGATCGGCGGCGGCACGCTCGTAAGCGGGCTAGGCGAGGAGGGTTATGTGCTGCTGGCTCGGGTCAAGTTCGCTTCGACCGATGGCGACCAGGTGCCGGTGGACGCGGCAGGTCGGAACATCGGTCCGTACGACATGCAGTTGGCATTGGATGGCGGTCAGGTCGTGCTGGTGGGCGGGGCGGAGGTGGCGCCGGAATTGGGCGAACCGCCCGAGACCGAATTGTGGGCGGTGGTGTACGACATCGAGGACAACAACCAGATCGATTTCGGTGATTTTTCCTTCTTCGCTGCTGCCTTCGGCAAGACGTTCGCAACCTCCACCTCCGAACCTCCGCATGTCTGGTGGGCGGACTTCGACAAATCGGGACGCGTCGATTTCGGCGACCTGGCGTTCTTCGCACCCAACTTTGGAAAGACTCGCGACTTGGTGCGAGCGGGCGAACAGACCCTGGTTTTCCCACGCAATTTCCCGGACGCCTGGCGCACCGTCGCGGGTGACGGTGAGGGCGATGGTGAGGGCGGTGGCGGCGGTGTGGGAGAAGCCCAGGATAGCGGCGAGGGAGAAGCGTCGAGTGGTGCTTGGATGTTGGCGGAGTTCGACGGTCCACACCGCTCCTCGCCATCGCCGCTGGCGCGTAGGGAAGGATCGGACCAAACTTCTGAAGTTCACCTCCAACGGCAGGACCCGGGCACTCCAGACACGGCGCCGTGGCTCACAAGCGGCGGACGCAAGGCTCCGTCCGACGAGTCCCTCGCTTGGCACGCCCGCCGTCGGCTTGCCGACACTGGACCCGAAGTTTTCAGATTCGAACACTGGGAACCGCTGGAGGACGTTTTGTCACTATTGGCCGAACGGCCATTCAACCGGTTGCCGGACGATGCATTGGCGCCCCACGACGCGCTGTTCGCAAAGTTCGGTCGATGAGCGTGAAAGGTTTGGTGATGCCAGTTGTACGCGGGTCCGGCAGTTGTGCGCAGTTGTGCGCGGGTCGTAGTTGTGCGCGGGTCGCAGTTGTGCGCGGGTCTCCGACCCCTCGCAGTTGTGCGCGGGTCTCCGACCCCGCACGCAGTTGTGCGCGGGTCTCCGACCCCGCACTGGTCCCGACCGGAGGTCTCCTGCCCCGAGTGATGGACCGGTGTGCGAAGGGAGACCTGCGGTCGGGAGTTTCGGCGGGGTCAGAGACCCGCGCCGAACAAGAGACCCGCGCCGAACAAGAGAACAAGAGCTGGACTCCCAACCTCTTTAGGTGTGTTGACTGACCAAGCGAACTATCGTAACCTATCCAGATATCCAGCTTTTGGGCATTCGAATAGCCCTTTGCCTAGCCGTCCTGACCACTGCCAAGCAGTGTTTTTTGTGTTTTGTGAGCCGAAGGAGGTAAGGTGTCATGAGCGGTCACCACGCGCGCGGGATTCGCAATCGGTATGGGGTTTTGTCGCAGGGGAAACGGGCGAATCGCGACCTGAGAAGACGGCGGAAATTGCTGCTGGAAACGTTGGAATGCCGTCTGCCGCTGGACAGCAGTGCTTGGTTGGACGCGGATCTAGCCATGGGAAGTGGGGTCGGTCAGGCAGGTGTTTGGAGCGACGGTTCGCCTGGGGACGCGGCCCCCTGGGAAGCACCGCCCGCTGACGTTCTCTCCGAGCCTCACGTAGCCGATCGCGTGCTGGTGAAGATCCGCAACGACGTCGCGCCTCGCCTTTCATCGCAGGGTCTACGCGGACCAGCGACCGCGCTGCCTGCGGACGTGGGATTCTATCCCTTGTCCAGGGTAATCACGTCGGCCGGGGCGATATCGGCCGGGGCCGTGTTTTCGCAACTGGCCAGCGAGAATCTGGTGCTGGCCAAGGCCTCTGGAGAACCCGCGGCGGGCAGCGCTGGCAGCGAGGCGGAAACGGGGATTTCGTCGGAGCAAGCGCCGGAGGACAGCCAAGCGGCGGCTCGGGCCGACTTGGGCCGCTGGTTCCGCCTGGAGTTACCCGCAGGCTCGGATCTAACGACGACACTCACCATGCTGGGCGAAATGCCGGAGGTCGAACTGGCCGAGCCCGTGTACGAGTGGCGTTTGGCCTACGAAATCCCACCGGTGATCGAGGGTTTGCCGGACGCGACCACCGATCCGGCTTATGACCAGCAGTGGTTCCACAACAACGCCAAGATCTGGCAGGCTTGGAATCATTTGAATCACAATGGCGTGTATCCGGGCGGTTCGCAGGATGTGGTAGTGGCCGTGATCGATT
>SKVE01000517.1 GCA_007129635.1 Planctomycetaceae bacterium | reverse complement strand
CCCCAGCCGCTTCCAGGTCCAAGGCGAGGACGTAATCGGCCTGCAGGAACTGATCCTCTACGGATTGAAAGGTACGGCCGCTTACATGGATCACGCGCTGGTGCTGGGTCACGAGGATGCGGAGGCTTTCGCGACCATGCACGCCGGGATCGACTTTCTGTGCCAGGAGAATCCGGCGGTGGACGATCTGGTCGGTTGGGCCATGAAGGTGGGCGAGCTGAATTTGAAGGTCATGGGGTTGCTGGATGCCGCCAACACGGGCGTCTACGGTCACCCGGAGCCGACGGAGGTCCGTGTCACGCCGGTCAAGGGCAAGGCCATCCTGGTATCCGGCCACGACTTGAAGGACTTGGGCGAACTGCTGAAGCAAACCGAAGGCAAAGGGATCAACATTTACACTCACGGTGAAATGCTACCTTGCCTGGCCTATCCCGAGTTCAAAAAATACAGCCACCTGGCTGGCCACTACGGCGGCGCCTGGCAGGATCAGAAACGCGAATTTTCGGAATTCCCCGGCCCGATTTTGATGACCACCAACTGCATCGTCCAGCCGCAGCCGGTCTACAAGGATCGCATTTACACGACCGGTCTGGTACGTTTTCCCGGCGTCCAGCACATCGGGCCGGACAAGGATTTCACGCCGTTGATCGAATGTGCCTTGGCCAATCCGGGCTTCTCCGAAGACGCTCCGGAAAAAAAGATCACGATCGGTTTTGGACACCACGCGGTACTGGGCGTGGCGGACAAAGTGATCGAAGCGGTCAAGAGCGGGGCCATCCGGCACTTCTTCTTAATCGGCGGCTGCGACGGTTTCGAACTGGGCCGCAACTACTACACCGACTTCGCACAAGCGGTTCCCGACGACTGCGTGATTCTGACGTTGGCTTGCGGCAAGTTCCGCTTCAACAAGCTGGACTTCGGCACCATCGGCGGCATACCGCGGCTGTTGGACATGGGCCAGTGCAATGACGCTTATTCGGCCATCAAGGTTGCCTCGGCCTTGGCCCAAGCTTTCGAGTGCGATGTGAACGACCTGCCTTTGTCGATGATCCTCAGTTGGTTCGAGCAGAAGGCGGTGGCCATCCTGCTGACGCTGCTGTACCTGGGCATCAAGGACATGCGACTGGGGCCGAACCTTCCGGCCTTCATCACCCCCGCCGTGCTGAACGTGCTGGTCGAAAAGTTTAACATCATGCCGATCAAGTCGCCCCAGGAGGATCTGACGGCGATTTTGGCATGAGGAAGCCGTGCATCGGCATCGCCGCCGACATCGGCCGCGTGGCTGTGGGCACCGGTCGTTGTCGGTTTGCGGGCAGTCGGTGCCGGTGATCGGAAACGCTGACTTGCCCGCAAGAGCCAAGGGATAGCTGCCAGCCATGACTCACCCATCGATCCCGATCGCTGCCGATCAGGCCTTGCGGATGGTGCTGCAGGCGACGCCGACCGCCACGCCGCGGTCGGTCCCGCTGTTGCAAGCCGCAGGGCTTCGTCTGGCGGAAGATGTCCGTGCGGACCGCGACTATCCCCCGTTCGATCGAGCCATGATGGATGGCTATGGGATTCGCCTTGCAGATGTCGGTGCGGAGAAGCCGGTTCGAGTTGTCGGGCAGTTGGTCGCCGGTCAGGCGCCGACAGTCGGTGTAGCGGCGGGCCAGTGCATCGAGATCATGACGGGGTCCGCATGCCCCGAGGGAACAGAGGCGATACGACCGGCGGCGAGCTGATCGGGGGCGGCCAGTCGCCCGGCTCAGCGCAGATTCGCGACTCCAACGGCCCCATGCTCGCGGCCATGGCGGTAGCGTGCGGACTGGAATCCGCTCGACTGCTGCATGCCGACGACGATGTAACGGCGATCGTCGGGGCGCACGAAACGATGCAGGACTGCGATCTGCTGGTCTTGACCGGTGGAGTGTCGATGGGGCGGTACGATCTGGTTCCGGACAGCTTTCGGCAGATCGGCGCCGAACTGGTATTCCACAAAGTCTCGCAGAAGCCGGGGAAACCGCTCTTGTTTGCGCGGCGAGGCCGTCAACTGTTGTTCGGGTTGCCGGGCAATCCGCTGGCGGCTCATCTCTGTTTTCATCGGTACGTCGCCGCCGCCATCCGGCGCTGGTGCGGGCACGAGCCGGCGGGGGCGGATCGCCGCGTGGGCCGATTGCTGGTGCCCGTGAGCGCCCGCGACTGCCGGACCTGTTTCCTGCCGGGCCGCGCCCAGCAGATGGATCCAAGCGAAAACGGCTGGCACCTGCAGCCCCTGCTCGGCCGTAGCTCCGCAGACCTTTTCGGGACCAGTCAAGCCAATTGGATTCGCCGGGCAAGGATTCCCATCGCCATCGCGCGGCAGGCAGCCAGCCGGCGGCGATCATCACCGGCGACTCGCTGGGGATCTTCCTGAGCCGGGACGGGCGCGATGAGTACCAGCGCTTGCAATCCTTGTACGCCGATTGTCAGATCGTGTTGGTCGAGGGCGACATCGACGCCCCGTCAGGCGTCAAGGTCGAGGTCTGGCGATCGGCCGGCGGCGCCCCGTGCTTGGCGGCGGAACGTACGGACATCGCTGCCGTCGTGAGCGACGACCGGCCGGACGTCGCAGTCTCCGTCTGGCCGCGAAGCGATATCGTCCTGCTGGCCGATCAACTTTGGGAATTGGCGGGCGGAGGCAAGCGAAGTGGACGGCGTTCGCACGCTGGAAGCGGCTGAGAGCTATATTGATTCTTTAACCACAGGTGAACAATGGACTGATGGTTCCCATCACTCGGCAAGGAGATTTTCCGATGTCATCCACTGGAATGAACTCGCTCGGTACCGTCGTCTCGCTCTGGAGGTACCCGATCAAGTCCCTGCAGGGCGAAGAATTGAATTCCGCGGTGGTCGAGCCGCGCGGTCTCGTTTCGAAGTCCGCCGGTTCCGTCCGAACCTGGTGATCCGGCCGGCCGACCCGCAGATCCTCCGCACCGCCGCCCAGCAGAACAAAGCCCACGTCGGAGTCTACGCATCGGTAGTCCGAACCGGCACGATCCGCTGCGGCGATACCGTTCGCATTGCCGACTGAGCCGTGCAGGGCACCGCCGGGGGAATTGACAAGCGGGTTCCCGCCGGAGGCAGAAGCGAGATCTGTGTCTTGACTGTGCAATTCGAACGCGGCAAACTGAAGTCGAGTCCAGTCAGGCAACCTTTCCGGACATCGAGCGATTGTCAT
>SKVE01000426.1 GCA_007129635.1 Planctomycetaceae bacterium | reverse complement strand
TTTTCAGTTGGTCCAGCACCGTGTGGATCGGGTTGGCGTAGGTCAACCCCTGTCCGTTCGCGCCGCCTTGGTCGCTGCCGGCGAATGACCGCTCGGCCATCTCCGGACCGTCGCGGGCATCCAACCGACCCCGCTCGTCCTCGAAGCAGAGCCGGAGTCATTCGAGGTTGATCGTGCCTTGTGCGGCGAAATCTCAGAAATTTACGGACTTCTTGATAGACAGGCAGGCAGGCGGTCTTTTAGACTGAAGCGATGGTGCGTCTTCTACCGCAGCGTGTGTCGGTGTGGACGCCCATCGACATTCGTGTGGAAGCGGGCAACGGGTGCTCGCACGTTGGCTCGTGAAGCCGGCAGAACCGGGACGACGAAGTTTGCCGGAAGGGCAGTTTATCGGGAAAGGAGCTTGCCATGTTGCATCGCTGCGGTTTGCGGTCTTGGGCTCGGAACGGGGGGCTGGTGTCCTGGCTGGCGGCACTTTGTTTCGGTTGGCCTGCCTACGGCTCGGCCGAGACGCCGGCCGATGTGCTGAAGCAGGAGCAGGTGTCCGGCGGGTTGGTGGTGTTGATCGGCTGCCAATCGCCGGACGAGATTGCGGCGTTACGATTGCACGACGGGTTACGAGTTTTGGCATTGGATGCCGATCAGGTGGTCGTGAACGCGGCTCGTCGGACGATCCAAGCGGCGGGGGATTACGGCCAGGTGTCGGCCGATCGGTTCGACGGGCGCCATCTGCCGCTGATCGACAATGTGGTGAACGTGCTGATCGTTCACCAGCCGCACCAGTTGGATCGCGAGGAAATGCTACGCGTTTTGGTGCCAGAGGGAACACTCGTGGTCCGCAGCGGCGATACGTGGCAGCGGTCGGTCAAGGCGCGGCCCGACGAGATCGACGTATGGACTCATTTCCTGCACAACCCGTCGAACAACGCGGTGGCTCGCGATACGGTGGTCGACATGCCGCGACGGTTGCAATGGACCGCCGGCCCGCGTTACTCGCGGCACCACGATCACATGGCCAGTGTCAGCGCGATGGTCAGCAACGGCCCTCAGGTGTTCTCGATCGTCGATATGGGCTCGCGCTGGTCCATCTTCCTGCCGGCGGACTGGCAACTGGTGGCGCGCGATGCGTTCAACGGCACGCTGCTGTGGAGCAAGCCGATGGGACGTTGGTTCACGCATCATTATGCGTTGAAGAGCGGGCCCGGAGACCTGCCGCGACGGCTGGTGGCCGTGGGCAAAGACGTGTTCTTCACGCCGGCGATCGATGCGCCGTTGGAGCGGGTAGACGCCGCCACAGGCCACACGCGGCAGCGGTACGAGCAGACGGCGGCTACCGAGGAAATTCTGTTCGATGATGGCGTGCTGTTCTTGAAGGTAAATCGCCCCGACAATCAGCTCGAATTCGAAAGCGTTCAAGCGGCACGTAGACTCGACGGCGGTGTCCGCTTCAATCTGGACCCGCGCCGTATCCTGGCGGTCGACGCCGATTCCGGCGCGACGCTCTGGCAGCGTGAATCGGTCGTGATGCCGACGACCCTGGCTGTGGACGAACAGCGAGTCTACTTTCATGACGGCCAGTCGGTCGTCTGCCTGGACCGCAGCAACGGTGACGAATTGTGGAAGCAGCCGGTCAGCCGCTGGTCGGTGATGCAAACCTTCTTCACGCCGACGCTGGTGGTGCATGACGGCGTGGTGCTGTTTGCGGGTGGCGAAAAGATGGTTCCGCACCGAGGCGGCCAGGACTCGATGACGGCGATGCGTGCCGAGACCGGCGAGGTGCTGTGGACGGCTTACCATCCGCAAGGTGGGTACATGTCCGCCGAGGATCTGCTGGTCGTGGGCGGCTTGGTGTGGGCGGGCGAGACCACCGGGGGCAATTACTCGGGGGTGTTTACCGGCCGGGATGTTCAGACGGGCGAAGTGAAGAACGAATTCGGCCCGGATGTCGACACCTATTGGTTTCATCACCGCTGTTATCGCGGCAAAGCGACCGACCGTTTCCTGCTGATGTCGCGCACCGGGATCGAGTTTCTGGATTTGGACCAGCAGAGTTGGGACATCCATCACTGGGTCCGCGGCGGCTGTTTGTACGGCATCATGCCGTGTAACGGGCTGATCTATGCTCCGCCTAGCAATTGCGCGTGTTATCCCGAAGTCAAACTGTTCGGCTTCAATGCCCTGGCTCCGGCACCCGCAGACGGTCACGCGATCCAGGTGACCGAAGAAGCACTGCGTTTGGAAGCAGGCCCAGCTTATGGGCAACTGGCCGGCGCGGCAGAGGCCCATGTCGGCCGAGCGGATTGGCCAACGTACCGCGGCGACAATGGCCGGAGCGGTGCAACGGACTCGGAGGGGCCATCCACCATGCGGCCCAAATGGCAGGTGGATCTGCAAACCCGGCTGACGCCGCCCGTGATCGCCGCTGGCCGCGTGTTGACCGCAGCCGTCGACCGCCATACCGTCCATGCGTTGTGCGAGCAGACAGGCGAATTGCTCTGGTCGTTCACGGCCGGTGGGCGGATCGATTCGCCGCCGACCGTGCACCAGGGCGGTGTCTATTTCGGTTCGGCCGATGGCTGGGTGTACTGTCTGCGCGCGGAGGATGGCCAGTTGGCTTGGCGTTACCTGGCCGCGTTCTGCGATCGGCGTATGGTGGCTTACGAACAGGTCGAGTCGATTTGGCCTTTGCGAGGCAGCGTCTTGATCGAAGACGGGCGTCTGTACACCGTCGCGGGACGTAGCGTGTTCCTGGACGGCGGCCTGCGTCTGGTCATTCTCGATCCGACGACGGGCCGCTTGCTGGGCGAACAACATTTCGACGACATCGATCCCGAGACGGGCGATAATCTTCAGGTCCGAACCAAAGTCTTGAACCTGCCCGTGGGATTAAACGACATCCTCTCCAGCGACGGGAATCACGTCTACCTGAAGTCGCAGGTTCTGGACAAAGAAGGCAACCGCGGCGATCTGGGACCGCACAGCGGCGATCCGGCCGGACAAGGCTCGGTTCAACGCGGTGACACAGCCCATCTGTTCGCGCCGTTCGACGGCTTCATCGACGGCGACTGGTTCCATCGCTCGTACTGGGTCTTCGGGCGCAGTTTCGCGGGCGGACACGCGGGCTATCATCAAGCCGGCCGGTACGCACCGTCGGGAAGGATTCTGGTTTTCGATCACGAGAATGTTTACGGATTCGGGCGGAAGCCCGAGTTTTACCGCTGGACGACGCCGCTGGAACACCAGTTGTTCTGTGCGGACCGCGTCCCGTTGCAGCCGCCGTTGGACCGTCGCGGGGAACCATCCAAGGTGGTCCAGGTTGCGAACACGCCAGCACTGGATCCGACCGGCAAGCCGCTGGCGGTCGAAGCCTGGGTCAAGGTCGATCGGCCGAACGGCGTGGTGGTCGCTCGCGGAGGCCCGGCTAATGGTTTCGCCCTGGTGGTCCAAGGCGGCGTGCCGCAGTTCATGATCCGCTCTCAAAACGATCTGTTCTCGGTCGCGGCCAGCGGTCGAAAAGTCCTGAACCAATGGCACCACCTGGCAGGCGTCTTGACCGCAGACAAGCGGCTGAAGATCTTCGTCGATGGACGACTGATGGGTACCGAAAAAGTACCTCGCTTGATCGCCGCAGAACCCTTACAAACCATGGAGATCGGCTCTGACGAGGACAGCAGCGTGGGCGATTATCGCAGCCCGTTTCCGCTGGGCGGTTGGATCGACGATGTCAAGGTTTACTTCGGCGAAGTCACCGACGACGAGATCGCTCGTCATGCCGCCGAAGGTCCCGAGGATACGCAGACAGCTCAAGCGGAGCTGGTGTTCCACGCGACGTTCGACGACGGAACCGCCAGCGACATGTCCGGCAAGGCGCACCACGGCAACGTCGTGGGGATCGCAGCGGTGGAAGGCAAATTCGGCAAGGCGTTGCGATTCGAGGCCACTCGCCGTGCCGCCGAAGCGCGCTTCTTCGTCGAACACAAATGGAACCGTGATCTCCCCATTCTCGTCCGTGCCATGACCAAGGCGGGCGACCGGCTGTTCGTGGCAGGGCCGCCCGATCTGCTGGATGAAGACGCGGCATTCACCGCCCGCCTGACTCCCCATTGGGAAGCGCAGTTCCAGGCTCAGGATGACGCCAATCGCGGGGCTCGCGGTGCCCTGCTGCTGGCCGTATCGGCCAGCAGCGGCCAGATCCTGGCCGAATACGCCATGGCAGACCTGCCGTTATGGGACGGGCTGGCAGCCGCCAACGGACAACTCTTCCTGGCCACGGAAAACGGCAAATTGCTGTGCCTGGGCGATTGACGATGCAGCACCGCAAACTCATTCGACGATCGCACATTGGCCGGGGGCCAGCGTGATACGGCAGTACCCGTTTTCGTGGGCGATGGTCAGGCTCGCCCCGTTCGAGCCGGTCCAGGCTTGCGGGGACTTCTCGGACCAGGGCAGCGTGATGGTACGGGGATCTTCCGTGGCGTTGAAAACGACGGCTTCCTGACGCCCCTCGGCGGAAACCGCTATCCAGCCCATGTCATCCGGGAGCAGTTCGACGCTCTGGGGAGCTGCCGCGTCATGCGGGCCAACCCATACGGCGTAGACGAACCGGTCGCCGCGACGTGCACCGCCGTCCAGCGTCTGTTCGAAAATGACGCCATGCCAGGCGTTTTCCGGACGGGTGTTGTAATGAGGCGTCGGGCCGGTCCGGGCGGTGCCGAAACCGTGATACCGCCGAACACCGATCGGGCCGCTCTGCCATCGATCGGGCTCCACCAACTCCGGCATCTGTGGTCCCAAGGCGATGCGGCCCGCCACGGTCGCGCCGGGGGCATCGGCCGTCGCTTCGAGAACGACAACGCCCACGTGCCCGCGGCCGTCCGCTCGCCAGATTTGGGTTACCTGCCAAGGGGAAGCCGGGGTTTCCGGAGGTGGCCAGCCGTTGATGCGGCCGGGCTGCAGCGTGTATCGCACCCCGATCGCAGCGCGGGAATCGGGACGCAAGGCTAATCCCGCCGTATCGTCCAGCTCCGACAGCCACTGTCCATAGCCTCGCCAAGGGATCTCCTGCGGCAGCACATCGATCTGAGCGCCGCGGAACGCAGCTTGCAAAGGACGCGTTGTGCTGGGATGGGTGATCAGGCCTCCGACGAACGTGTTGCGCAATCCGCGGCCCTGGCCGACGCCGAAATACCATGAGCCCTGGCGGCCGCGGAGCCCGCGCATGTTGCCATCGGGGACTAAGAATCGGTCCGGCAGCGGGTCGCCGGGGTCTGTGCCGGTCCAATACGGGGCGCAGCAGAGCGCAAACCAGTTACCGTCTGCCGGTGCGGTGCGTTCCAGTACCCGCCACAGCAGCCATTGATGCCGCGGATCGCCCGTGCCGCCGGCCGAGACGACCAACGCCTCGGGCCGGACGTATCCCCAGGTCTGCTTCCACCATACGTCGCTCCATGATTCCGGCTGGCCTTCAGCGGTCAAAACCAGCGGCCAGTAATTGGCCGTTCCGCGGAGCAACTGGCGTGCTGTTTCATCGCCGGTCAGCGTCAAGTAGCGTCCGATCAGCACCAGGTTCAACGCATGGTAGACCGGCGATTCATTGGTCAGACCGATGTAGCGGATGCCTCCGTCGGGCAGCAGATTCGCGGCAACTTGCTGCATCATGTCTTCGGCCAGCCGCCGATCATCCGGGCGTTCAAACACCTCGGCCGACAGGGCCATGATCAGCGCGTAGTACAGATCCTGATTCGCGTACTGCCCGGCGGGCCGGCCTCCCCAGTCCCAATCTTCCTGTCCACGATAGGCCCGGCGCTGCAACTCGATAGCCCGCTCCAACGTCTCGCGCCACCGGGGCCACGCCGCTTGGCCCGCAGGCAGCTTTCGCAGGAACCGGACGGCGTCCAGCAAAGGCCCCAGCGTGAAACGGTTCACGTTCGGATCGCCGGTGACCGGGCCACGCCGCCACCACCAGCCTTCCGTGGAACACTGATCGAGCAGCCAGTCGACAGTTTCGACCGCATGGTTCACCAGATCCTCCCGGCCTGCCAATGGAGGCTCGCCCTCTGCGGCCGCATAAGCCACCGGCACCAGCCGCTCGGCGATCGTCCGGAACTGCCAGGCGTTGGGGACCGTCTCGGGAGGTTGAAACGGAGCCAGTTCCGTATCGAAGCGGCGGGTCAACAGAGTGAAGAACGGGTTGCCTGCGTCGGCCAGTTCCTGCCAGGCTTTCCGATTGGATTCCAAGCTGGTGGTCATCCGCAGCTTGGCACCCGGCTTGGGCTGCACCTCGATCTGGTCGATCCACCAGATGGTGTCTTCATCCAGCGGGGATTGGCCATATCCATGCATGCGAAAACTCAGACGCCGCATCTCTTCCAGCGTACCCTCGCGAACCATCCGGAACTGCTGGATCGGGATCGTCATCTGCCGCCAACCGGAAAAATCCAGCGGCACCGACGTCATGAAGTAGCCACGCTGGCCGGTCAGCAGCACATTGCACGCCTGGTCGCGCGGCGCGTCGACGTACAGCCAGAAACGGACCGCCTGGACATCCTGCCAGCCCAGCAGCAGATCGGGCGAATCGGGGCCAGGTTGCTGATCCACTCGCCAGCGCAAAGCCATCGTCGGCTGGCCATCGCGCTGGGGGCCCGAACGCGGCACCACATGAGCCGACCAGGGTGCGTCCCCGGACTCGACCGGCAAAAGCGGCAAAAATGGTTCCTGTCCCGAAGCTGTGGTCAGCGGGTTCCCAGCACCAGGCATCACCTTTACGAAGGCCACCCCGTCCGCGATCACCTTGCCGTTGGTTCCTGCGGTGGAAATCGTCACGGAATTGGTATCGGCCGCATGGAAACGGTAGGTGCCGACTTCCACGGCAAAGCCGTGGTTCGACCCTTGACGCATGTTCCAGGTCACTTCGGCGGTGCCGTCGGCGTGTGCGATGGCGATCGGTACGTTCGAGGCCCGATCCTTGCCGGGCTTGTAGAGCAGCGAGATCTGATACGTACCATCCTCGGGGATCGGCAGCGTGTAGGTCGCTTCCGAAGGCGCTGTGGATGTGCCCACCATAAAGTTGAACTCGAACAGACCCCACATGCCGATGGCCGACTCCGGCGTCCAAGTGCCGGTGGTCGAGAAATGGTCGCGGTCCGTGTAGTGGATCACGCTGCCGGTCAGCCTGTTGTTGGCGAGTTCGATGCCGTGGGTGGCGGTGCCGTCCGGCCCGACTTGATCGGCGAAGGGCGGCGTGATCGGGGTGCTCGATGACTGGTTACCGGTGTTCACCACGTTCCAGTTGTTCCAGATCACCTTCACCGCCCCGCCCACCGAATTGTAAATCCAGTTATCCTTCACGGTGGTGTTGCTGGTGTTCCAATCCAGGAAGACGCCGTTGCCCAGCCTGCGGTTCGGAATGCCGCTGGGGTTCTGCTCGTAGCCCCAGATGTCGTAGAGCCAGTTGTTGAGGATGAAGTTCGGGGCGTTCAGGTGGTTCATTGTGGCGAAGTGGACGCAGCCGCCGTCGATGGTCGTCTGCATCGCGTCGTGGATATGGTTGTATTCCACCACGTTGCCGCCCTGGTTGCGGAAGGCGAAGACGCCGTTGCGCGAGAGGTCGTTGAAATAGTTGTGGGCGATATAATTGCCGGGCTCCATCGACATGCGGAACGGCCGGGAGTCGAGATGCACCCCGCCGCCGTAGTAGCGGATCTTGCCGCAGTGCTGGACGGTGTTGCGAGTGATCTCGTTCAGGATCGGCGCCACCTTCGCGGCCTCTTCACCCGGCGTGTAAACTTTGGTGTCGTCCATGTAGCCGAGCCGCGCGCCGGTGAGCAGAACCCCGCCGCCACCAGAGTGTTTCACCGTGTTGCGATCGAACACGTTGCGCCGGCTGTCCAGGTGCATCCACAACGCGTAACCGCCGATGTTCTCGAAACGACAGTTCTTCACCGAACTGTCATTGGTGTTTTCGAACATGATCACCGCGTCGGTATGGACCCGCGCCTCGATGTGACCGAGCGTATAGGTGGTGTAGCGGAATTCGAGACCCTCGAAGTGCACATGCTGGACATGTGTGCCCACTGTCACATCGCCCTGCGCGTTGACGATCCGGTTCAGCGTTGGCGCCACGAAGTCGAGCGTGTTTGGGTCCACGCCCGGCTCCGGCATGTAGTGCAACCGTCCGGTCGCGATATCGAGAAACCACTCGCCCGGTTCGTCGAGTTCCTCTCGTACGCCCTCGATCCAGAACCAGCTCCCGCTGTCAATCGTGCGGTGGCGCTCGCTGTCCGCGATGTCGATGCGGCCGGTGGTGGTATTGACCACCGTGACGGTGTTCCACTGGTTGAAGAACCGCGATCGCGGTACGATGTTGATCTGCGCGTCGGCCGCAGCAGCCCAGCTCGATCGGACAAGCGCGGGGTCGATCATCACGTGATCCATGCCGCCGCCGGTTGCGTAGAGGAAGGGGTTCGCCTGGCTGGCGTTCGGGAAGCGAGCTCGCGTCGCCCGACTGCCGTTGACGAACAACTGGCGGAAATTCCAGTCAGTCGGGCCGAGGCCGATCCCGCTCAGCTCGATGTGCCAAGTGCCGTCGCCGGCATCGGTCCAAGTTCCGGTGATCGGCTTGCCGCCGCTCAGGATCACCCTGGCGCCGTCCGCCGCCTTCCAGGTGATCGGAAAGGCTGCCGTACCGGAATCCTCGGGCCGCAGTTCCAACGGCGCGTTAAGGTGATAAGTCCCGTCGGCGAAGATCACGTCGACCGCATCGCTCAAGCCCGCCGTGATCAGGTCGCGGACCAACGTCTGCGCCTGCTGCGGCGTGGCTACCGGCTCGGCAAGCGTGCCTGGGTTGGCATCGTCACCGCCAGGTGAAATGTGGATCTCCGTGGCGGCGGCAAGGACCGACGGGAGGAGCGCGAGTGCAATCATCGCGGAAAAAAAGACGCAGGGTGGTGGGATTCGGTAAGACATCGATGCATGTCTTTCGTGAAGGTAACGCATGACTCTTGAAAAAACATGCTACTCCAAAGGCTACGCGAAAACAAGACGCGGGAACGTATCGTTCTTATCATCCGGCATGAATTTGCCGGGGTTCCATGCAATCCTGGACGCCAAGGCGTGGTACTTTGGGACGGTGCCTGATCAGTTTGATGGCTGCCGCAGTGGGACGGGCGGCAGCGTCAGATCCTGCGAGGACGCCGGGTGGTGTGCTTGAATTCCGAGCCAGGGCAGGGCCGTCAGCAAGGGGAGCAGCGGCAAGCAGAGTTCCATGCCGCGCCCGCCCAACTGCCTGATGCCGCGCCCGCCCCGCGGCAGTTGTCGTGCTAACCGAATTACGGAACAAGAGCGTTTTCCCCGGTGGGGCTCAGCAGATGCGGCCCGATGCCTTGGCTGTCGGCCAGGTCGGAGGCATCGAGCAGGAACAGATGGCAGGTTTCGCTTTCCGCGTCGCCGCCGGTGAATAGAATCCACCTGCGGTCGGGGGTCAGCCGCGGATGGAAATGGGCTTTCTGGCCGCCGACGTAGGTGGGCCAGGTGCCGGTCAGCCGCTTCCACGTGTGATGGCCCCGCTTGCGGTCCAGTCGCACCAGCGCATGCATGTCGTGCTCGTCGAACTCGTCCCAATTGGTCGAGTTTTCGTAGAAGAACAGTCGGCCTGCCGGATCGCAACCGGTGTGGATGTACTGGAAATGCTCGGGCATCAGGAACTCGAACCAGCGGTTTGTCAGCGGATCGAATAATCCCAACCGGCGCTCGTCGGGCACTTCGTAGGCGATGCCGCGTGCGGTGGTGGGGCAGTGAATGACGCCTTGCCGGAGCATCCGGGCACTTCCGCTGGTGAAGTCGGTCAGCATCATCCCGGGCGTGTCAGCCGGATGCGTGACGACGAAGTGGCTGTTGTCGTAGTCGGTAACGTGGAACACGGCGCTATCGATGCGGCACAGGATCTGGTGGCGTCGGGTATCGAAGTGGTACGCGGCCACCACGGCCCCTTCACACGGTTCGCCCCAGATCGATCCTTGGGGAACGTGGATGTACACCAGCCACTGGCCGTCGGGCGTACAAGCGGTCCGCCCATAGGCGTCGCGGTCGGCGGGGATCTCGAACAGCGGCTCGTCGCGCAGCGTGGCCACGTTCACCGCCCGCACCTGGTGCCCATCGAAATACACGGCCAAATTGCGGGGGACGTTCAGCGAGCTGCGATGGTCCAGCACCCCGCGTCCCGAATCGACGCACCAGGGCCGCCACTGGGTGTCCTCGCAAGAGGCGTGGGTCAGTTGCACCGATTCGGCCGTGGTCAGGTCCAACCGATGCAGTTGCAACTGGCCGCTCGCCGACTTGTGATACACCAGGTACCGGTTGTCGGCCGTGATGCTGGGCACGTAATAGTACAGTGGGTAGCACTGGGAATCGCCCCAGGTCAGTTGCACGGCCAGTCGCCCGGTTTCAGGCGCCCTCCGCCGCTTGAAACGCGAGGAAATCGCCATGGCCGGCACCGCGGGCGGCGCAGCGCCAAGCTGCCTGGAAGTCAACGTCATGGCCACTCCGGCCTGAAGAAATCGGCGTCGGTTCATGCTGGTCCTCCGGGGATTTTTTCATGGGATACGTGAGTTTCCTACTCAGGGGTCGGGTGTTCAAATTTCAAAATTGGCAGGGGAAACGGCAAACCAAAGGCAGGGGTACTGGACCGGCCAATTTTGAAATTTGAACACCCGACCCCAAGTCCACGAGGGGCGAGGGACATTGGACAGTTATTTCTCGAACGGTGCTAATCCACCTCGGGGGGCACATTACCGTACGACCAGGGCGCTTGGAAAGGCGGGGCGGCTGGCGGTTCCGGCACGGCGCCCGGCTCGAGCTGCTTGCTCAGCGCGATGCCCGCCTGGACGATGTGTGTGGCGGCCGACGGCTCCAGGTTGCTGTAGGCGGTCAGCCGCGTCTCGTACCCGCCTCCGCCCGGACCTAACGCTTCTTCCGTGGGAACGTAGCCCACGCAGCCATTGGCCAGCATGACGGGAAAGGTGAAGGGAAACGGGCTGCCGGCCTTGATGTCCAGCCCCGATTGGCAGAAGAACTCGGCCGGGTTGGTGACGAAGACCGCCGGCCCGACTTGAATCACCTGCACCTCGACGTCCTTCGTCGGTTCTTTTTGCAACAGGGCGTCCAGCAGCACGATCTCCTTGGCGAACGTCCATTGGGTGGCGCCCACCTCCTGCGGCTGCTGCTCGACCAGTTTCAATGACTTCTGGACGCGTTCGGGCTGCGGCACACGGCGGTCGAAGGTCAGCGTGGTGGTCTTGAAGTTCAACGGAGCGAGCTGTCCCGGGTGGGCTCGAAACAGCACCTTCAACGCTTCGGCACCAACGCTGCCGCCCACCAGTCGAGCATAGTGTTTTCCGGTTCCTGCGGCATACGGGCTGAGGTTGTCCACCTGGGTGACGTCGCCGGCGCAGCCAGGTAGATATACCACGACCACGTCGTCGCCCATCGCGCCGCGGATCGTCTGTTCCAGGTAATAGATCCAGTTGGCCGAGATGCCTCCGGGGCTGGTCGTCGCGTGGCACGCAAAGTTGACGATGCAGCCCAGCAAATTGCCGTCGGCATCCCACGCGCCGATCACGCCGACCTCGGGGTCCGTGGGGCCGGCAACCTGGACGATGTCGGGATTCCCGCGGCCCGGATGCGTGTACGTCCAGCCGTTCTGCATCCGGAAACGGCGATTGAAGGCGATCCCGTCGGCACTGCCGGAGCCGATGGTGCACTGGGCGGACACGCGGCGCCGGTCGGCTTCGACCACGGCGGCCACGATCTGCGCGACGACGTGTTCCAAGTACCCTGCGTCGGCGCAGGAAGATTTCTCGTAGGCCAGTTCCCGGACCAATTCGCAGCCGTGATCGTATTCGCCGGGCAGGATCATGCCCGTGGGACCGGAG
>SKVE01000308.1 GCA_007129635.1 Planctomycetaceae bacterium | reverse complement strand
ATCCGGGAACAACTCAGGATCTTTCGAGACATCTTCCGCTCGGTGGACCTGCAGCCAGTGGTGGAAGAAGTGACGGAGTTTCGACCGGGCTCGATGATCCTGCAGCATCCGTCGAGCCTGCGAAGCGACTTGATCCGGAGTACGCAATTGGCCGTCGGCCGCAGCGCGCAACAACGCACTGTCGGGCAGCGAATCCCACAGCCCAAAAGCCAGCCGCGCGGCCACATCGTAATCATCCAATTCCTGGCGGCCCAGCTCGGTGTACAGGAACCGGGGAGAGGTCAGCGCCAACAGGACAACTCGCTTGACAGCGTCCTCCAGATTCTCACGGCCCTCGAAATGCGCATCGACGAAAAACCGTTTCTGTTCGTCGGTCAGAGGACGCCGAAAGGCTCGTTCGACAAACTGGTGGCAGAATTCCCGGATGCCGTCGGCCCGCTGCGGGTCGTCTTCCTTGACTTTCGCCAATCGATCGAGGTCGGTCACCACAAAGTTGGCGACTTCGATCGCGGCATGGGTCGACGCCTCGTGCCACGCCTGCGACACCGAGGTGCCTCGTTCGTAACCCATGCTGCTGTCATCGGGCGGAAACGGCGTGTTGATCACCAACATCGACGGCGCCCAGTGAGGCGACAGGTTTCGCGTGGGAATGACTTCCAGGACGCGACGCGGCGGTTGCCACAACAACGAGATCGAAGCCGATTTTTGACTGGTCTTGGCGAAATCCACGCGGATCGGATACGCTCGCCCCCCCAGCAAATGGATCGTCTCGCGGTACTCGGAATCCTCACCCGACTGGACCCAGGCATCGATCAAAGGTCGATCCATGTCGTTGACCCACAATCGAGCGCCGTTTTCGCTCCGCAGCACCAACTCGTATTCGCCCGTCTCCTCGGCCAAAATCGCGCCTCGCCACTGAATCGAAAACTCCTCTTGCCCGATGTTCTCCGGATCCGGACTCTGGTCGCCAAACGCGAAATCGACCCGAGGATCGACTCGCTCGATGACCTGCGTGCCGCGTCGAAAATTCCTCGAATTGTAATACTGGGCGGTCAACCCTCGTTGGTCATCCACCCGCGCTTCGCCCAGCATCGGAACGAAAAGATCCGAGGCGGCGTTCAGGTACTGGCGAACGGTCATCCTGGACAATTCGATACGCGGCGGCTTGTCCATCGCCCGCGCTTCTTCCGTATAGAAATTCCGAAAGATGAACTCGGCGACCCGCTGCGCATCCTCACCCGTGCATCGCTCCGGATCGTCCTGCGGCATCGTGTCGTGGATGATTTCGGCAAGCGCCGCCAGACTGCGACCGCCACTGAGCGGATCATCGTAGACGCCGGCAACCCCCTCGCCGTTGACCCCGTGACAGTCGGCACACTGAGCTTCGTAAATCCTTCTGGCGTCTCCATCGCCGAAGGTCACGGCAGCAGATCCCAACCAAATCAGCAGGCAACATCCAAGCGGACCAAATAACCGAAGGACGCGAACACCAGCCAAACAGGAATGCAAGTCAGACATGGGCACCTCGATGTCTCGCAGTGGGAAGGTGGGTGATCGATGGAATGCTGCCTTTAATTTACGTGACATGCTGCGATCCGTCCAGACAACGGCGGCTTGAGCAACAGCGAGATTAGAGCGACGAAGTCGGCGGAGTCTGTGCAAGTTCGCTGATAGGCTTGTCACGAGCCAGGGTGGTCGGTATTTTTGAGCTGCGTTAGCCAAGCGGCCATTTTCCTGTTCCCGTCCTAAGACGGTGCCCATTGCATGAACCTTCCCCCCACCGTTGATTCGCCACTGATCGACCAGCCGCTGTGGCGTGCCGAAGATCTCGGGAGACCGCTGCCTCCGTCGCTTCACGCCAATTCGGTTTGCCTGCCGACCTGGTCCGATGTGATCGGTTACGAAGAAGGTGATCCGCGCGTCTTGAATCGACTGCAAACCGGCTATCCGCGGTTTTTTATCCACCCGGCGACCGAGCGGTTGTTCGGCGAGGCGGCGAAACGCTTTGTGCACGAGGACGAATTCTGTCACGTGTACCCGTCGATCGCGACGGCCGAGCGTTGCCTGAACTGGGTTTCTCGTTGGACGGGCTTGTCCGGCCGCATCGTCGCCTGGTCCGATTCGGGGCCGTGGGTCGTCTGTTTCCCACGCCCAGCGACAAAAGCCGCCAAGAAGTATTGGCGACACGCGGGCGAAGGCGTCTCGTCGCGCATGGCTCAGGCCTGCTGGCAGGGTGATCAGCCACCGGACGCTCGCTGGGCCAAGCGAACCGTCCAAGAACGGATCGCGGGATTGGCCCAGGTCCCCGTGGATTGCGTGCGTCTATTCGGGTCGGGGATGAGTGCCATTTATGCGATTCATCGTGCGATCCAACATATCGTGCCAGCGCGCCGCAGTGTGCAGTTCGGTTTTCCCTACGTCGACACGCTCAAGGTCCAGCAGGACCTGGGGCCAGGCGTGCATTTTTTCCCGCGCGGCGATCGGCACGAGTTGGCGCAGTTGGCCGATTTGCTGCGATCCGAACCGGTATCTGCCATTTTTTGCGAGTTTCCTTCCAACCCATTGTTGAACAGCCCCGACCTGGCGGCTTTGTCGGATTTGAGTCGGCGGTATGACGTCCCGCTGGTCGTCGACGAGACGCTGGCGACCTACGTGAATGTTGACCTGCGGCCCTGGGCCGATGTATTGGTAACCAGCCTGACCAAGTACTTCACCGGCGTTGGTGATGTGCTGGCGGGGGCGGTCGTCGGCAATCCGGCCAGTCCTTGGTTCCAGCGGTTATGGGACGTGATCACCGACCAGTACGAGGATCTGCTGTGGGGCGGTGATGCGGTATTGCTGGAACAGTACTCGCGAGACTTTCCTGAACGGATGCGTCGGATCAACCGCACGGCGGAAGAAGTCTGCCAGTTCTGCAGTCGCCATCCTGCGATCCATCGCGTCTGCTATCCCCCGAACAATACGCCGGACCATTTTTCTGCCGCGCGGCGTCCCGATGCCGGCTATGGCGGGCTGTTTTCAATGTTGTTGAAATCTCCGCAGCAATCCGCCTCGGCGTTTTTTGATGCGATTCGTTGGTGCAAAGGCCCGAATCTGGGCACCCACTTCAGCCTGTGCTGCCTGTTTACCATGCTGGCTCATTTCGACGAGCTGGATTGGGCGGAAGCCTGCGGGGTCAGCCGTTACTTGTTGCGATTCTCCGT
>SKVE01000019.1 GCA_007129635.1 Planctomycetaceae bacterium | reverse complement strand
GGCCGATCCTAAGTCGGAAAGCAAAACCGACTCATGCAGCGTCTGTCGGTTCGGGGTCCTGAGTGGCGTGCGGCTGACGCATCAAACAAGTGATGATCGCGGCCAGCACCAGCAGCACGGCCGCACCGTAGTACGAAAAGACGTAGGAATCAGTCCAGTCCTTGATCCATCCCGCCGTCAGGGAAAGCATAAAGCCTCCGACGCCCCACGAGGTGAACACCAATCCGTAGTTTACTCCGAAATTCTTCAGACCGTAGTAGTCCTTCGTGAAGGAAGGAAATAGAGCCAGATTCGATCCGTAGTTCATGCCGACCAGCGCGCACAGCACGACAACCACCGTGCCGGTGCCCAGCAGGCTACCCGGTGTGGCTAAGGAAAGCATCGCAATCATCAGGGCTTGCAGGATCAAGAACGATGCCAAAGTGGCCTTGCGACCCAGCTTGTCCGACGCTGCTCCGGCGATCACCCGCCCGGCGCCGTTACCGATCGCCAAGGCCACGACCGCGTACGTCGCCACCTGGACCTCTTTGCCCAGCGTGGCGGCGATGGAGATAATCATCAAGCCAGCACCGGCCCCGCATGCGTACATGAACCACAGCGCGAAGAACTGCCAGGTCCTGAGCATCTCGCCAGGGCTGAAGTCCTCGCGTTTGGCAGGACCGGCCGTGACGGCCCGCTTGACGGTTCCCGGCGGCACGTAACCTTTGGGGGGAACCTTCAGCAACTGAGCCAATCCGCAAACGATGACCAGAAAGCCCAAGCCCAAACCGATCACCGTGGCGTTGATGCCGACTGACTGGATCAAGACCCTGGCCAACGGCGCGATGTAGACACTGGCCAACCCAAATCCCGAGACCACCAACCCGGCGATCAGCCCCGTCTTCGAAGCTGGAAACCACTTGACCGCTGGGGGCGTAGCCGATGCGTAACCGAACCCAATACCCGCACCGGCGAGAATCCCGAATCCGATCACATAGCCAACCACCGAGTTACCCAACGATCCCGCCAGCAGCATCCCGACCCCGACCAGCACGCCGCCGATCGTCGCCACCAATCGCGGCCCCAACTTGTCCTGCATTCGCCCGGCAGGCACCATGATCAAGCAAAACACCAAGCAAGCGACCGAATAGGGCAAACTAAGCTGCGAGGCACTCCAACCCCAATCGGCTTCCTTCATTCCCTCGACCACGATGCTCCAACTGTACAAGACCCCCAAAGCCAAATTGATCCCCAATCCGGCCATCGTAACTCGCCACCCATAGTTCACTGATGAATGTGTCGAAGGCATCGTTTCCGTCGTCATCAAGCTCTCCTTCCGGATCGTGGTTCAAGAATGGTCACCGAAAATCGAGGCGGCTACCGTGGACGTGTTGCCGGGATCGGCCCTGTCGGCCTGCGGATATTTCGGAGTGATTGCGATCAATTTGGATTAGTTTATCAAGATCCACGGGGGGCGAGAAGTGGTGTGCCCGGAGCGGAGCAGACCCGTTTTCTGACAAAGCCTAGATTTGCCATCCTTCCTGAATTATGCGACCCGAAGAAATTTCACAGTCGGCTAAACCTGCTGGACCGCAATAACCGATACAACAGGACACAGCCGTTATCTGCGCGGTGAGTTTCAGCCCTTTTTAGACCTGCGGGATCTCGACAATGACGCGTTTGCTTTCAACCTGGGTAACCATCTCGATTGTCTTCGGAGTAGGAGTTGCTTATATTGCGGCTCAAGAGGCCTCATGGACAAGCCGTTCTGGGGGTTCTCAGTTAACCCAGCACCTGCATGGTGCAGGACAAGCAGTGACGGCCGAGTACCAACAGGGGCTGGGAGGGCGAGCGAATCCGTCACGAAACGGTCCGAACCAGCCGAAATCGTCGCAGGAACCCTTCGTCCTGGTGGCTGCGACTGACGATGGACCGGGGGAAGGGTTGCGTTCGGTACTGACGCGACGGTCGACCTTGGCCGATGCAGCTCAGCAAGCCGCCGAACCATCGTCCAGTCGTTCTGAATCCGCAGAATCTCCGCCTTCACGTCAATCATCGGGTGCGGCTGAACCCTCGGAAACTCGGCTATCCCAAGCTGCGCAGCCGGGGATTTTGGAAACGGAGCCGGACATGGGGGCTTCCGCGCTGAGCCCGCTGAATCCGCCGATCGTACCGTCCAGACCATTGGACGTGGAACCCGGAGATGCCCCGCTGGAACCGCCCGCGTCCCTGACGGAAGCCGGGCCTTCCCTGACGGATGCCGGGCCTTCGATGGAGAAGACGGCCCCGCTTCACGGCAACTCGCTGAGTCAGGATGCGACGATCTCCTCGCGCCGGGTTCATCGCGACGCTCCACAGCTCAGTTCGCCGTCGTCGATCGCCACCAAGCCGGCTGCTGTCACCGGTCCGAAGACGTCCGCCAAGTCGGTCCCGGGATCGACGGCCAGCGAGACGTTGAACAGCAGCACCGGTGCCTTGCTGCGCGTTGATACGGTCGGCCCGGAAGCGATCGCTGTCGGCGAGACGGCCGATCTGACGGTCAGCTTGACGAACATGGGGGTGACCGAAGCACACCAAGCCAGTGTGCGAGTCACCTTGCCGCAGCATTTGGAATTGGTTTCCTCGCAGGTGGAAGAGGGAACGGCCCACGTCCAACAGGAATCGATCTCGGGTTCCGTTCTAGTGTGGTCGATCGACCATCTTCCGGCTCGTGCCGAGCGCCGGATGATGCTGCGCGTGATCCCGACAACGGCAGCGCCTTTGGAATTGCCCATCGAGTGGTCCGTAGCACCGCTCGCGTCGGTCGCCAGAATCCAGGTTCAACAACCGCGTCTGGAACTGGTCCTCCAAGGTCCCGGCGAGGTCGTGTATGGCGACACAAAACTGTTTACGATCATCGTATCGAATCCTGGCGATGGAGATGCGAGGCATGTGTCGCTACGTCTGTCGCTGGGTGACGAATCGGCGGACGATCTGGAGATCGGCACGCTGGCAGCGGGAGTCAGCCGTAAATACGAAGTCGAGGTGACGGCGCGGCAAGCCGGTTCGCTGGCCATCAATGCGATCGTCCAGGGAGCGAACGATCTGCGCGCCGAGGCTCGCGAGTTGCTTCAAGTGCGACGCGCTGAACTGAAATTGGAAACGGCCGGTTCTGGGATGCAGTACGCCGGGTCCGTCGGGACGTACCAGGTCCGAGTCGTCAACCAGGGCGACGCAGTGGCCGAG
>SKVE01000157.1 GCA_007129635.1 Planctomycetaceae bacterium | reverse complement strand
TCGACGGGGGCCTCGCTGCGCTCGGCCCCAACCAAAACAGTATGGCTCACATGCCCCAAGCAGTTAGGTTTTTTACCAAGTTAGCGACCAGCGGGAGCAGACCACGTCCAGCCGAACACTGGCTCGAATCTGGCTGGCGGCCCAACCGCCCTGGGCTCAACCGCGCTGGTCGACCTGATTTGCCTCGACAGCGGTGGCGGGCCGAGTTTCGGGCCGAGTTTCGGGACGGGGCTCGGGTCGGGGGGCCGCTTGCGTGCCGGGGACGATGCGGGGGCTGGGCGAGTGATGCTCGATGATCTCGGCCAATTCCTCCGAATCGATCGACTCGACGTCGATCAGCCGCTGGGTCATGGCTTCCAGCGCTTTGCGACGTGTCTCGAGGATGCGGCGCACTTTTTCGATCGCTTCGTCGACAATGCGCCGTATCTCTTCGTCGATTTCTCGGGCCGTCTTTTCGCTGTGCGATCGCGGCCGATCTTCGGCAGCCGAGGCCAAGAACGCACTACGACTGCTCTCCCGATAGTTGACTCGGCCTAATCGGCTCATGCCGAAATCCGTTACCATGCTGCGCGCGATTTCGGTCGCCCGTTCCAGGTCGTTTTGAGCGCCGGTCGAGATATCCTCGAAAATCAGTTCTTCGGCCAGGGTTCCGCCCAGCAGCACCTGGATGCGACTCTCCAGTTCCGACTGCGTCATCAAGAACCGGTCACCCTCGGGCCGTTGCAAGGTGTAGCCCAGTGCGGCAATCCCTCGAGGGATGATCGAGACCTTGTGTACCGGATCGGTGTTGGGCAAGCTGCAGGCCACCAGCGCATGACCGGCCTCGTGATACGCCACGCGATGTTTTTCCTCGTCGCTCATCACACGCTGTTTCTTTTCCAGTCCGGCGGTGACCCGTTCGACCGCTTCGTTGAATTCGGACATGCCCACCGCTGATTTTTCTTTACGAGCCGCCAGCAAGGCCGCCTCGTTGACCAGATTCGCCAGGTCGGCCCCGACGAAGCCGGGCGTGATCGCCGCGACTCGATGCAAATCCACCGACGCGTCCAGCTTGACGCTCTTGACGTGAACCTTCAGGATATCTTCGCGGCCGGCGATGTCCGGACGGTCGACCAGCACCGTGCGATCGAAACGCCCGGGCCGCAGCAGGGCCTGGTCCAGCGTTTCGGGGCGGTTGGTTGCCGCGACGACGATCACGCTGGTGTTCGACTCGAATCCATCCATTTCGACCAGCAGAGCGTTCAGCGTCTGTTCCCGTTCGTCATGGCCGCCGATCATGCTGCCACCGCGGCTCTTGCCCAACGCATCCAGTTCGTCGATAAAGATGATACACGGCGCTTTGGCTTCGGCCTGCTGGAACATGTCGCGGACTCGGGCCGCGCCCACCCCCACAAACATTTCGACAAAATCGCTGCCTGACAAACTGAAATAAGGCACACCCGCCTCGCCGGCGATCGCTTTGGCCAGCAACGTCTTCCCGGTGCCCGGCGGACCCACCAGCAGGACCCCCTTGGGGATCCGGCCACCCAGCCGCTGGTATTTTTCGGGCGAGCGTAAAAAATCGACGACTTCGCGAACCTCTTCCACCGCTTCGTCGATCCCGGCAACAGCGTCGAACGACAAGCCGATGTCCTCCTGGGCATACAACCGTCCGCGGCTCCGCCCGAACGACATGGGCGAACCGGCGCCGCTTAACCGCCGCATCATGATGATGAACAGCAGCACAAACAGCCCGGTGATCAATAGCAAGGGAATGTAAGCACGCCACAAGCTGGGCCCCGGTTCATTGCTGTGCTCGATATGGTAAGCACGCAACTTCTCCAACAGCCCGTACTCCTCTTGATCCGATGCCGGCTTGTACGTTCGGAACGCGATCCCCGGCTGATGCTGGTTCACCGCAGTCCGCGAATCGGCCGCCTCGGCCGCCAGCGATTCGTCTAAGACCGTCTCGACCGGCTGGTAATTGACGATCCGGTCGATCTTGCCGGTGAGCGTCGACGTGCCGTTGCGTAGATTCCGCAAGTTCTGGTAGCGATCGATCCGCACCTTGTCTTCGCCCAACTCGACTCGCACATCGATGTACCCTGGTCCCTCCACCAACTCGCCCGTCTCGTCTCGCCGACTGGCTTCGATCAGACGCTGGAAATCGTAGTACGAAATCTCCAGGACGGCATTTTGAGCCAACAGCACGGTCACCGCGACGATCCCCAAACCGGCGATTACCACGTACCAGACGATATTTCGGTTAACCACGGGACCCTTCGACTCGTGTGACTTCCGCGAAGGCTCGTTCTCTTGTCTCATGCTTGAAGTCTCTTTGCTGTCGCGCGCTAAAAACCAACTTTTTGGGGGTGGTCTTCATTGCAAGCTAGTAGTTCTGGGGAAGGTTTGCTTGGGTCTTTTGGCCACGTCCGGCCTGAATCATCGGGCATTAGGCTTGCCCAAGCAAACAAGCCGACTTAGAATGCCTTGCCTGGAGGAAGTCTAGACGCACGTCAGCCTCGTTGCGAGTAGGGGCGAAATGAGGCATGCAAGGCACCCTGATGCTGAATTGTTGCCTGCTTAGCATAATTTGACAACCGCTGCCCCCTCGACACGGCCCTTTGGTCTGATTTCGGCGCATTATGAGTCGCAGTATACGTAACCTTGCCATACTCGGCTCGACCGGCAGCATCGGACGCAGCACGTTAGAGGTAGTTCAGTCCCTTCCTCAGCGGCTGAACGTTGTGGCTCTAACCGCTCATCAAAGCTGCCAGGAATTGGTTGCCCAAGCATGTCGGTTCAGGCCTCGATGGGCGATTGCCACGGATGGTTCGTCTGCCGAGCGCGCTGACTGGAGCCGGTTGCCGGATCAGACTCAATTGCTGGTGGGCATCGATGGTTTGCGTCAAGTCGTCACGCATCCAGACGTCGATGTGGTCGTTGCCGCGATCGTCGGGAGCGCCGGGTTGACCGGTGCTTGGCATGCGGTGCAGAGCGGCAAGACGCTGGCGCTGGCGAACAAGGAAACGCTGGTGATGGCTGGACCTCTGGTGATGGCCGAAGCGGCTCGATGCGGCGCGACGATCCTGCCGATCGACAGCGAGCACAGCGCGGTGTTCCAGGCTCTGCAAGCCGGTCGCCGCGAGGATTTACGGCGAGTCGTGTTGACGGCCAGTGGCGGGCCATTTCGTGAGTTCACTCGGCAACAGTTGGACCAAGTGAC
>SKVE01000469.1 GCA_007129635.1 Planctomycetaceae bacterium | reverse complement strand
TGACGCATGTCCATGTAGGCGCCAAAGCCCCACAAGAAGATCACGGCAACGATGATCGTCGGGATGACCGACCAGAAGATCTCCAGAAAGTTGTTGTGCGATGGCGACTCCCGAGCTTCATGATCCTCGCGATGACGATATTTAATCAGGAACAGGGTCATCACGCCGACGATGATCGCAAAGAAGATCATCGACACCCACAGGATGAAGAAGAACAGCGTATCCACCGCGCCCGCGACATCCGAAGCTCTTTCCGGGAAGAAAAAGTTGTTGCCGTACGCGGTTTGAGCCAGCGGTAGCGGAACGAACGGCATCATCGAAGACGCTGATCCGGGTGTCTGATTTTGGTCGTCGGAGATCTCGGAAGCACTGCTGTTTTCCTTCGATGGCGCGGAGGCCAAAACGCCGTCGTTAGCCGATTCCCGGCGGGCCGCATTCGCGGGATTCCTCCGCCGCAACCAGACAGGAACCAACCCAATGAACAAGACCAGCAGCGTCAGCCCAGCGCCGAAACGCATCAGTCGTACGGCCACCGGTCCGTAGCGCCCCGTCGTCGCGTCCCAATCGAAACAAAACAGCAGGATCCGATCCATGCTCGTTCCGATTTTGCCCTCGCCCGCTTCCACCAACGAGAGCTGCAACGTGATGGGTTCAAAGTAAACGCCATCCAAGTACCGCGAGATCACGCCGTCGGGCGTGCAAAACACCAAGGTGGCCGCGTGGGCGTATTCGTTTTGCTCCGGAACGAATTTGTAACGAAAACCGATTGAGTCCGCCAATTGCTTGATATTCGACTCTTTCCCCACCCAAAAATGCCAGCCAGACGCCGCCTCCGGCTTTCCGTAGGCCTTGGCATAGCGCTGCTGAGTCAGCCGCGCACGTTCGGGTGTCTCCGTCGGGTCGATGCTGACGCTAAGGATCTCGAAGTCTTTCCCGGGCATCAGCGAGACGTTCTGCAGGCCATCGACCAAACCGTTCAATTGCAGCATGCACAGCATCGGACAATCCGAGTAGTTCATGGTCAGGATCACGGGGCGGTCCTGATGAAACAACTGGCCCAAGGTCACATCTTGGCCTCGCTCGTTGCGAAACGCCAAATCCAAAGGCAGGGTATCGCCCAGCCTTTCTTCGATGCCCACCTCGGCGACTGCGTCCGGCGCGCGGTCGATCAGTTGAGCCGACCCCGGCGTTGCCAGAAGGGCGAACATCACTGCGATAACGACGGACCCTAAGTTGATTTGTCCAGCGATCATGTCTTCACTCCTGATCGGCCATGGCCCGCAGTTCGGCGACGACCTGCTCCATGGCCCGGTCGATGGGAATCGCTACTTTATTCTCTTTTCGATCCACCCAACCGTACTGGGTCAGTTGGATTTGCTGCTCGACGATCCTACTGTCACTCTCGATCGTCGGTGCCTCGATGACTTTCCGCTGAAAGTCCCGCTCTGCAAAAGTATAGTAGAGCACCTGCAAGCCGACGATCAGTGCAAATAATACGACTGTGCTGACGACGCCAACGTAAGCCAGCAAGGTCGTGTGGGTATCGTGATATCGTTCCATGGTCCTGAGCCTTATCCATTCTTGAATGCCAGAGATTCGGCCAGACGTGGATCCCGCACCGCGATCAATGCATGATCACCCATCACCCACAAGACCGTGCTGACATAGAGGCAGCCGAGACCGATCAGGCAGCAGAGATCCACCAGCCCGAACGAGGGTCCAGCGTACTTCGACAGTTGGGGCATGATCAACCAATACAGGTCCAGCCAGTGCATCACCAGTAACCAAGCAGACCAGCCGGCCAGCAACATGCGATGCCGCCGAACGTGTCGCGACATCAGCCCCGCGAACGGCAACAGGAAATGGCCAAACAGCAGGATCAACGAGATCCCTGCCCAGCCGCCGGTCTGCCGAATCAAGAACCATTGGGTTTTCTCGGGGATGTTGGCATACCAGATCAGCAAGTACTGCGAGAACGCGATATAACCCCAGAAAAACACGAAGCCGAACAACAACTTACCTAGATCATGATAGTGTTCGACGGTGATCGATTCTTTCAACAGGCCTCGATGCTGCAGGAACTGGGCTGCCAGGATCAAGGCAGCGATGGCTCCCATCGCCGCGCCCCCGAAGAAATAGACCCCAAAGATGGTGCTGAACCAATGAGCGTCCAGCGACATCATCCAGTCGAACGAGGCAAAGGTGACCGTGAACCCATACAGGATCAACGCGGGCCCGCTCCACTTTTGCATCCGCAGCGTCAGTTCCTTATCGCCGGAACGATCTTGCAATCGGGAATTGCGGTAGTAGTAGCTGCCCAGCCAAGCCCACACGGCCAGATAGATGGCGGCACGAACCGTGAAGAACCCAGCGTTTAGGTAAGGTACTTTTTCCTGAATCAACGGATCATTCCGCACGACTTCCGGGTCGTTCCAGTGGAACAGCATCCCGCCACCAAACAGCAGGAACCCCAGGATGGGCAGGAACATCAACGCCCAACAGGGCAGCGTCGCGCCCATAATTTCCGCCAAGCGTCGCCACACCACGTTCCAGCCGGAGCGTGTCAAATGGCTGACCAGCACCAGGCACAGGGCGCCCAATCCCAGGCTGAGGAAATAGATGTAGCTGACCAGGTAGGTGAAGGCAAAACGCCGCAGACCCTCGGCGTCGAACAGGCTGAAGATCACTCCCAGCAGCAGGCCAACGACACCGATGGCCCCCAGCAGACGAACGGCTCGCTGGCGTTCTTCGCCGAAGTGATACAAGTCGCGTAATTCCGCGTGTGGTTTGGCTGTCATAGGAATGCTTCGTCTTACGGAGGTTACAGGTCTCGCAGGGTCTCGAGCAGGTCGGATGGCACGTCCGGCGGACTGGCGTTCCGGCTGCGCTGCAAGGCTCGGATATACAGGACGATGGCCCAACGATCCTCGACGACCAATTGATCGCCGTATCCGGGCATCGAGCGGACTCCGTGAGTCACGGTGTGGTACAGTTGGCCCACGGGTTGTTCCAGCACCGAATCGACATGCAGCGACAGGGGCGGAATCCAGGTACCCTGCTCCAACTCCAAAGCTCGCCGGCTGACAAGCCCGCTGCCATCGCCGCCCAATCCGTGGCAGGCCGAGCAATAGATATCGTACCGCTGTCGGCCACGAACCATCAATTCACGCGTCACCGGCAAGGGGAACGAAGTGACCCAGGCGGGCTC
>SKVE01000471.1 GCA_007129635.1 Planctomycetaceae bacterium | reverse complement strand
TTCGGCAAGACGGGCGTCTTTGCGTTCGATCACGACGGCAACCAGCTTTGGCATGCGAACGTCGGCTCGCAGACCAGCGGCTGGGGCAGCGCCGCTTCGCCCGTGCTGTACAGGGATCTGGTCTTGATCAACGCCAGCGTCGAGAGCGAGTCGTTGGTGGCCTTGGATCGAAGGACGGGCCAGGAGCGATGGCGAGTCGGAGGCCCCCGCCAACCAGATGCCATCCGCGAAGCTTGGAATACGCCGCTGGTGGTGACCGCCGATTCCGGCCGCGAGGAATTGATCGTCCCGACGGCGGGCACCGTGTACGCCTTCGATCCTCAGACGGGCCAGCCGTTATGGTCTTGCAAGACCGACATCGGCTGGTACATGGTGCCCAGCGCGGTTGCGGCCGATGGCGTCATCTATTGCTTGGGCGGGCGTTCCGGCACCGCCGCGCTGGCCATCCGGGCCGGCGGCAGTGGTGACGTGACGGAAACGCATCGGCTGTGGACCAGCCAGAAAGGCTCCAACGTCTCGTCGCCGGTCTACCTGGACGGGCATCTGTATTGGGCTCACGAATCGCGCGAGATCGCCTACTGCGTCGAGGCGAAGACGGGCGAGGTCGTGTACGAAGAGCGGTTGCCCCGCTCTGGCCAGTTCTACGCCTCGGCCCTGTTGGCCGACGGTCGTTTGTATTACCTTACCCGCAGTGGCAAGATGTTCGTGCTGGCAGCCAAGCCCCAGTTCGAGCAACTGGCCGTGAACGAACTGTCCGACCGCAGCGTCTTCAACGCCAGCCCCGCGGTGGCCGGCAACCGTCTGCTGATCCGCTCGGACACGTTCCTGTACTGTCTTCAGGCGGACTGACGTTACATTCGCGGCGCGTCAGCGGCACATCGCGCAGCAGGTCGGCCACGTTGATTTCCTTGCGAGCCCGTTCGCGAATGAACCGTACCGCGGTGGCTGCTCACCAGCCACTGGAAAAAAACCTTATCTTTTTCGAACCAAAATCTCATGGACAACGAATCTGCCAATGAGGAGAATGAACGGAAACAACCGGGGACAGAACGGCTTGCTGCGTGGGCCAGCCGGGCTGCTGCGGAGCCTTTACCGAAGGAGCCTTTGCATGACATCTGCTCGACACCATCGGCGACGTTTTCTGAAAACAACGGCAATGGCCGTCGCTACGGCCGCAACCGCGCCCTACGTTTTGACCAGCCGATCCGCCGCCACGGAATCGGCCAATGATCGCCTGAACGTAGGCACCATCGGCGTCGGACCTCGCGGGGCTGCCATCAGCCACCAGGCGGGGCACCAGGGCAACATGATCGCCATCTGCGATTGCGACCGGGGCGCGGCGGAACGCTTTGCCGCCGCGTATGACGGTAAACCCCAGCTCTATGCCGACTATCGCGAGATGCTCCAGCGCGATGATATCGATGTAGTCATTATCGGCACGCCCGACCACTGGCATACCAAGATGTGCATCGATGCGATGAGGGCAGGCAAAGACGTGTACTGCGAAAAACCGCTGACCGTGACCATCCAGGAGGGCAAGTTGATCGAGCAAGTAGTCCGCGATACGGGCGCGGTGCTGCAGGTGGGCACGCAGCAGCGTACCGAGTTCAACCGCTGGTTCCTCGAGGCGGTGGCGATCGCCCGTAGCGGCCGCTTGGGCGACAAACTGCACGCGTTGGTATCCGTCGATCCGGCCCCGGTGCGCGGCGACCGGCAGGGACCGTTCGCGCTGGCCGATCCCCCACCCGACTTGAACTGGGATTTCTGGCAGGGACCGGCGGCGGAACGTCCCTTTACCCCCAACCGGATCGGCTGGAATTTCCGCTGGTGGTGGGAGTATTCCGGTGGACAGGTGACCGACTGGGGCATCCACCACAACGACATTGCCATGTGGGCACTGGGCGTGGAGAACACCGGTCCGGATGAAATCGAAGGGCAAGGAGAACTGCCGCCGGGAATCCCACCCGACTTCGATCTGAACGCTTACCTCCAAGACCCGCAACAGACGGCGAACATGTACACGGTCTTTATGAATTTCGATTGCACGTTGCGTTTCGCCAACGGCAACTCGATCAACCTGGTCAGCCGGGGCAACGAAGTGATCATCGAGGGCGATCAGGGACGCATCCGGGTCAATCGGGGCGGATTGACCGGCCGGCCGATCGAGCAGATCAACGCCAGCCCCGCCGAACGCCGCTGGCTCGACGAACAGGTCGCGTTACTGTACCGCGGCATGCGGTTGACCAGCCACATGGCCAATTTCTTTGACTGCGTCAAGGATCGCAGTCTGCCGATCTCCGACGTCTTTACACACAACCGCGCGATGGAACTGTCGCATACAGCCAACATCGCCATGCTGCTGAAACGCAAACTGCTCTGGAACCCCGAGCAGCGCGCCTTTCGAAGCGACGCTCAAGCCAACGACCACGCGATCGTCAGTCGGCCGCAGCGCGAACCGTGGACCATCCAGACCTGAGCGATCTTCGGTTGGTCGTCTTTGGAAAAACCTGCGCGATGCGGAGTTCTTTGATGTTCGCATCGCGCAGGTCTTCAGAAATCACTCGCTTGCCCTCGCGTGATCGACTGCAATGACGACGCGAAAACCGACATTGAAGACACCCTGGTAGGGACGATAGCTCTGGCGGACAGCGCTGGTCGCCTGGGCCGGCCGGTCCCGCCACGATCCGCCGCGTGCCACTCGGTGTTCATCGCCGTCGACTCGGTTACGGCCATCGCGATCGCAGTACGGATAAGGCCGATACGCCGATCGAGTCCATTCGGCGACGTTCCCGTGCATGTCGTCCAGTCCCCAGGGATTGGGCGAGTACCTTCCGCCCGCTTCAGACAGGAACCCACCGTCGTTGAAGCGAGTATCCTTTGGAATCCAATCGTCGTAAGGGCTGGGGTTCGGTAGGGGCTCGCGATGTTTTTTATACGGATGACAGACGAACTGGCTGAGCATGGCGTCGGCCAAGTTGGCGTGCGTTGAAAAGTCCGCATCGACCGCTCCGAATGAGAACTCTGTCGCCGTACCGGCGCGACACGCGTATTCCCATTGAGCCTCGGTGGGAAGCGAGAACCGCAGGCCCGTTCGGTGGCTCAGCCAATCGCAGAAGTCCATCGCTCGCTGCCAGGAAACTCGCACCACCGGTTGATCCGGCTCGTTCACGTAAAAGCCGCGAACGCCAAATTGCATGGCAAACCTGGA
>SKVE01000235.1 GCA_007129635.1 Planctomycetaceae bacterium | reverse complement strand
CACCTGGGCCTGTTCGTCCCAACCGCGAGTCGTCTTGTGACCGCCGGGCGAGCCCAGAGCGATGTGGGTGTCTTTCCAAATGTCGAACTGCCGCGTCGCTTCGAATGCCATCGCCCGCTCGACGGCGCGGAAGCTGTTCATGTTTTTGACTTCGACGATCGGCGTTGCCACCGTCCCCTGCGATGTCGCCAGGTGCAGGTTGATGTTCGCATCGACTCGCAAACTGCCTTCCTGCATGTTGCAATCCGAAACGCCCAGATACGTCAACAATAACTTCAGTTCGGTCAGGTACGCACGGGCTTCCTCAGGCGAACGCATGTCCGGTTGGCTGACGATCTCCAACAAAGGGGTCCCGGTCCGATTCAGATCGATCCGGCTGTCGGCCTTGCCCGCCAGTTCGTCATGCATGCTCTTGCCAGCGTCTTCTTCCAGATGGGCTCGTAAGATGCCGACCCGCTTGGGAGCGAATGCCCCTTTCGCATCGCTGATCTCCAGGTAACCATGCTGTGACATGGGCAGGTCAAACTGGCTGATCTGATAGCCTTTGGGAAGGTCCGGGTAGTAGTATTGTTTGCGATCCCACTTGGTAAACCCCGGGATCTGGCAATTCAACGCCACGGCCGTCTTCAGAGCCAGCTCGAAGGCTTGACGGTTCATCACCGGCAGACTTCCCGGCAATCCGATACACACGGGACACGTCTGCGTGTTCGGGGGGGCACCAAAACGCGTGCTACAACGGCAGAACAACTTGGACACCGTCTGCAGTTGCACGTGAACTTCCAGCCCAATAACGATTTCGTAGGACGGATCGCTCATGACAAGCCTCAAAAGCCTTCGGGCCGGCGCGTGTGCCAGTCGGTCACGGCCTGATACATCCGAGCCGCGCGTAGGAGACGCTGTTCGTCCAACGGTGGTCCTTGCAACTGGAGCCCGATCGGCAGCCCATCGCTGCTTAGCCCACACGGCACGGACAGTGCGCAAATGCCAGCCAAGTTGGCACTCACCGTGTACAAATCACCCAAATACATGGCCAGCGGATCCTCGGTCTTCTCGCCCAGCCGATAGGCGGGCGTCGGGGCGACCGGCCCGGCGATCAGATCGACCTCGCGAAACGCAGCATCAAAATCGTTGCGGATCAGCCGCCGAACCTTCAAAGCTTTGACGTAGTAGGCGTCGTAATACCCGTGGCTCAGCGCATAAGTACCTAACATGATCCGACGTTTTACCTCAGGGCCGAACCCTTCGGATCGAGTCTGCCGATACATACGCACCAGCGGCGAATCGATATCGTCCAACGCCGTCGCCTCGCCCCGCGATGCCATAGCTCGCTGCTCGGCGACCAGATCAGCCAGCATCGTCGCCTCGTCCGTACGATAGCCGTAATGCACGCCGTCGTAACGAGCCAAATTGCTGGACGCTTCGCAGCAGGCGATGATGTAGTACGTGGCGATAGCATACCGGCTGTGCGGCAGCGAAATGTCCTTGATCTTCGCGCCCAGCGACTCGTAAACTCGCAACGCCTCTCGCACCGCCGCCTGCACCTCGCTGTCTAAACCTTCGCCAAAATGCTCCCGCACGACGCCCAACGTCAAACCGTCCAGCGGCTGGGAAACCAACTGAGTATACTCGGGGACTGGAAGGTTGGCAGAGGTCGAGTCGGATGGATCATGCCCGGCCAAAACCTCCAACAACAACGCCAGATCCTCGGCATTTCGAGCCAACGGACCGATCTGGTCCAGGCTGCTGGCAAATGCGATCAAACCGTAGCGACTGACCAAGCCGTAGGTGGGCTTCAAGCCGTTGACTCCGCAAAACGAAGCCGGTTGGCGAATCGAACCACCCGTGTCGCTGCCAATCGAGAGTGGCGCCATTCCAGCCGCCAGACAGGCCGCCGCGCCACCACTGGATCCACCGGGAACCCGTTGCAGATCCCACGGATTGCACGTGGTGGCCAACGTCGAACTCTCCGTGGTACCGCCCATGGCGAACTCGTCCATGTTCGTCTTGCCGATCAGGATCGCATCCGCCTGCTTCAAACGACGAATCACCGCAGCGTCATAAGGCGGCGTAAAGTGTTCGAGCATCCTGGAAGCACAGGTGGTCGGTTGGCCCTGGGTGCAAATCACGTCCTTGACCGCCACAGGCAAGCCAGCCAGTCGACCAACCGGATCGCCCCCGCGACGACGCTGGTCGATCCGTTCTGCATCGCTCAATGCACGCTGAGCTTCGACACGCAAAAAGGCTTGGACCTTTTCGTCGCACCGCTCGATTCGGTCCAAGAAGGATTCAACAACCTCCACCGATGTCAGATCGCCTGACTCCAGCCGCTGAATCAGTTCTGTTGCCGTGAGTTCGTGAATCGACATAGATTCCATCAGGGCAGCTCGTGGCCGCTAATCCCCCAAAACAGCAGGAACTCGATAGCATTGCTCGTCACGTTTGGGCGCGTTACCCAACGCAGCCTCTCGATCCAGACTGGGCAACTCATGATCCTCCGCAAAGACATTCGTCTGCTCGACTGCGTGAGCCATCGGTTCGACACCCTCCGTGTCCACCTCGGCCAGCAGATCCATATACGACACGACTTGATCCAATTGGTCCGTCATGCGGTCCAGCTCATCGTCTCGCAAACGCAAGCGGGCAAGCAGAGAAACCTTGACGATCTGCTGGCGTGTGAGGCTCATTGGAACCAGTCAATCGGAGGTATCAAATTTTAGCAATACTACTTAGTTGGCAGCTTGAATGGCTGCTGCCGCACTACTTTACGCACCGCCCCGCTACGAATGCATTGAGCACAGACCCGCATCGATTTGTGGGTACCGTTCCCCGTCACCACCCGCACTCGCTGCAAGTTCGCCTTGAACTTTCGACGAGTAATCCCTGTAACCTTTGTGCCGACGCCGCCCAGATACTTGGCCTTGCCGCGAGTCTCCACCGCATTGCCGACTTGCGTCTTTTTCCCACACACTTCGCATTCGCGAGCCATCGAGTTTCCCCTTCGACCTGGAAACGTTCGTTCCCGAATAATCTTCTGTTCAGCAAAACCCAAGAGTATATCGTCCCCGCCGACACCCGCAAGGCCCACCCCACCACATTTTAGTCATCTTCACGTGTTGGTGAGACTGATCTCCCGAACGAGTCACCGCAGGGAGCGATGAGGAAGTCGTAAAGAGGTGGGTGAGTTGGCAAATAAGGCCGTAAGGGTGGTTT
>SKVE01000898.1 GCA_007129635.1 Planctomycetaceae bacterium | reverse complement strand
GGCTTTTGGAGATCACGCCTACCAACGAGGACGAATTGACCAGCGATGCCCGATTCAAGAAAATTTTTGCATCCTGAGGCGATCAAACGCATCTCGCGGCTGGAATTGCGGGCTCGGCACATCGTCGAGGGGTTTCTTGCGGGAATGCACCGCAGTCCGTACTTCGGGCAATCGATCGAATTCCTCCAGCACCGCGAATACACTGCGGGTGATGATCTTCGCAATGTGGATTGGAAAGTCTGGGCGCGGCAGGACCGCTTGTATGTCAAGCAGTATGTGGAGGACACCAATCTGCGGTGTACGTTGCTGGTGGATGTGTCCAACAGCATGCAGTACGGCCAGGGGTCGCTGAACAAGTACGAGTACGCCTGCACGATCGCGGGCAGCCTGGCTTATCTGATCTTGCGGCAACAGGATTCGGTGGGTTGCTGGACGTTTGACGAGCGGATTCGCGTGCGGGTGCCGGGTCGGACCAAACGCAACCATCTGTTCTCGATCATCGAATCGCTGTCGGTCCAGCAGCCCAAGGACAAGACGGACATGTACGGGATCCTGCGAGCGGCGGCCGAGGAGCTTCCGCGTCGGGGGTTGATGGTGCTGGTATCCGACCTGCTGACGGACCCGGAGGGCACGTTGCGAGGTTTGAAGCTGTTGCGGCGTCGCGGGCATGACGTGCTGGTGTTTCATGTGATGGACGACGACGAACTGGATTTTCCATTTTCCGGCCCGATGCGATTCGACGGTTTGGAATCCATGGACCATCTGAACTGTAATCCCCGCGCATTGCGTGAGGGCTATCTGGAGGCGTTGGGCGCTTTTTTGGACACCGTTCGCCGCGGGTGTGCGAAGAATACGGTCGATTACGCCTTGATCCGGACCAGCCAGCCGCTGGATGCCGCTTTGGCCACTTACTTGAGCAGCCGTTTAGGAATGCATCACCGCAATTAGGACGCCATGCAATTCGTTCATCAAGCACTGACTTGGGGTTTCCTGCTGGTTCTGTTGCCCCTGTTGATCCATTTGATCAACATGCTGCGCCACCGTCGCGTTCATTGGGCGGCGATGGATTTTCTGTTACAGGCCTACAAGAAGCATCGTCGATGGATCTGGCTGAAGCAGTTTCTGCTGTTGCTGACCCGAGTGTTTGCCGTCGCGCTGCTGGTCGCCATGCTGGCTCAATGGGTGACACGGGGTCAATGGTTGAATCTGTTCGGGGGCCGCGCCACGCATCATTACGTGCTGTTGGACGACAGTTTCTCGATGTCGGATCGAGCTGGCGGCGCGAGTGCCTTCGAGTTGGGGTTGCAAGCGATCCAACGGATCGGCGCTCAAGCAGCCAACGAGGACACCCTGCAGAAGTTTACCCTGATCCGATTCTCCCGTGCGGCTCGGCTGGCCGATTTGGTCGGCGACGATGCCAACGTAGCGGAGATCGCCGATTTCAATGCAGAGATCGTCGCGCCCAATTTCGACGTGATCCTGGAACAACGGCGAAACACGTTCGAGGTCACGGATTTGTCGATCGGTCCGGTCGCCGCGCTGGCCGCGGTCCAGCGGTTGGTGGAAGATTCGATCGACGAGAATCGTGTGATCTACGTCGTCTCTGATTTTCGCGCGAACCCCTGGGACAGCCCGATGGAGATCCGCGAGAAACTGCGGGATCTGGAACAGTCGCCCGCCAACATCCAACTGGTCAGTTGCGCGGCGACCGAGCGGCAGAATCTGGCGATCACCGATTTGCAGCCGGCGCAGGAGACCCAGGCGGCGGGCGTCCCGTTGCTGGTGAACGTCACGGTCAAGAACTTCGGGCCGGATACGGCTCGCAATGTCCAGTTGAATGTCCGGACCACCTTTTTCGATTCGGATGCGCCCTTGGTTGACAATCCCGCCCAAGGTTCGGGTAGGATCGACGAGATGCCGACGGTGTTGATCGAGGAGATCGAACCGGGGCAGAGTGTCACGCGTCGAGTTCAAGCGTATTTCCCCAGGACGGGTCGGCACGTGGTCGAAGCCACGCTGCCTGACGATGCGGTCGCTGCGGACAACCGGCGTTGGTGCGTGATCGATATTCCGGCCAGCGAGTCCGTTTTGATCATCGACGGATCGCCCGAACAACGGCATGCCTACTTCTTGGCTTCGGCCTTTCGACCCGGCGGCCGGGCGAACACGGGCATCGTCCCGGAGATCAAGGCGCCCGATTTCCTCCGCGATGCATCGCCTCAGGTGCTGCAGGATTATCATGCCGTGTTCCTGCTGGACGTGCCCCGTTTGGACGATCGGGCGATCGAGAACCTGGAATTGTACGCGACCGCAGGCGGCGGGGTTGCTTTCTTTGTGGGGCCCGAGGCGGATCTGGATTTCTATACGCAGCGTCTGTTCCGCAGCGGGACGGGGATCTTTCCGCTGCCCGTGCAGAGCGAGGATTTCTTGCCGCCGGACGACTTCCGCGAGGCACCGGATATCGTCTTCAGCGACCATCCGGTTTTCGAGGTGTTTTCGGGCGAGCGGAATCCGCTGATCCGGCTGATCACGGTCCAGCAGTACGTACGGCCTCCGGTGCGTTGGAAACCGGACCCCGATTCGACCGTGCAGATCGCCGCATCGCTGCGGAACCAGATGCCGTTGGTCGTCGAGCGGAGATTCGGCGAGGGCCGGATCATGGCTTTCCTGGCGCCGGTCGAGCCAGGCTGGACCAATTGGGGCAATGACCCCAGCTTTGTCGTCGTCGCGCTCAAACTGCAGTCGTACCTGGCGGCCGGTCGACGCGATTTCGATTCGCGGTCGGTCGGAACGCCGATCATCGTGTCCTTGGAAGTCGACAAATTCCGTCAGGATCTGCAGTTCATCGCTCCGGGCGATACGCCGGAGACGCGCACGGTGATCGACCGGTCGGCAGCTCGTGCGTCCGCCGATTCGCCCATCATGTCGGCAGCGATCGGCCAATCGCTGATCGACGGCCAGGTCCAGACCGATCGCAGCGGGATCTACGAAGCTTGGCCCGTCACGACCAGCGGGCAAGCGGATGTCCGCCGCTTTGCCTTGAATGTCGACCCGCAGGGCGGCGACCTGAGATTGGTCGATTCCAGGGACCTGCTGAACGCCCTCTCGCCGGTCAAAGCCGAATTCCGCTCGGCCGAAGAATTCACCTACGAACTGGCCGGCCTGGGCGGCAGTAACCGCAGTCTGCTGTTGATGGGGCTGCTGCTGATCC
>SKVE01000158.1 GCA_007129635.1 Planctomycetaceae bacterium | reverse complement strand
TGACCAACGCAATGGATGTGGTGATTGCTCTGTCCTTCAAGATACACAGGAATCCTATCATGACTCGTGTCCAGGTTTTCGATCCGCCGATGTGCTGTTCCACCGGCGTATGCGGACCGCAAGTCGACCCTCAATTGCCGCGATTCGCGGCCGATCTCCGCTGGCTGGAACAGCAGGGGCTGGAGGTGCAGCGGTATAATTTGACTCATCAACCGCAGGCGTTCGTCCAAAACACGATCGTCAACCAGGCGCTGATGTCCGAGGGCGAAAAGTGCTTGCCGCTGGTGCTGGTCGACGACGAGATCGTATCGCGCGGCGTCTATCCGGAACGTGACGAACTGGCAGCGTTGGCCGGGGTGGATTTCCTGGCCGAAGGCAGCCGGTACTCGACGTTGGTCGCAGAACTGGTGGCGATCGGGGCTGCGATCGGCGCGAACTGCGAACCATGCTTCAAATACCATTTCCAACAAGCACGCGAAGCGGGCGTCACGCGGGATGACATCGCGCGAGCGGTAGCGACAGCTCGCGAGGTCAAACAGGCCGCGACCAAAGCGATGCTGAACGTGGCCGGCGGCTACCTGGCGGCTGATCGAGACACCGAGCTGCTGCAGATCGCACCGTGCTGTCCCGGCGGATCGGATCAAACGGAATCGTGCTGCTAACGATCGGCAAATGCTGCGGAAGAGGGTCGGGAGTCGTTTTCGGGCGACAACGAACCACATGGAAGACGCGTTCTCCGAAAACGACTCCCGACCCTGTCCGTTTCGTGACCAAACTTTTTTCGTCGCCGATCCTGGACATGCGTGTTAGTAGACCAATTGACGATCCGATTCTGAACAGACGGGGTTCATGTCCGACGCGCATGGTGACGGTTCCAGGCAGTGGTCCGGCTGCGCGGCCATCTTGACTCGATGCTCGTGCACCATCCGAGAAACCTGATAGGTGTGGATTCTCACTCGCTGTTCGGGCACCATCCGGCAGACCTGATACGTGACCGTCTTGACATGTTGTTCGGGGATCAGGCGACTGACCTGATAGGTGTGGTTCTTGATTCGCGTCTCGTAGACCATCCGGCAGACCTGGTAGGCCACCGTCTTCACGCGGTGTTCGGGTACCAGGCGGCGGACGGTGTAGGGTACTCGGATCGTCTGGACTTCCGGCACGTAGCGGACGCATTCGACTTGCTTCTCGATCACTTCCGGCACCCAAACGCGATGTTGTGATAGGATGCGCTGCGCCGCTCCGTGTTTTTTTCCACAGCAGCTTTGTTTGACGGTCGTCCGTGTTTCCCAACGGCCGCTGCAAATCTGCACGGTCTTGGTGCATTTCACCGGGCGGAGTACGGTTCGGCAAATTTCCTGCTCGTAAGTTTCGTACACGGCCTTCATGACGGTGTAGTGGACCTCCCGAGTCCGGGTTTCCCAGACCGGCTTCATGATTGTATAAGGCACTTGCTTGACGCGTTGTTCCCAAACGGGGCGCAGCACGGTGTAAGGGAAAGGGCTGCGAATTGGCGGCGTTGGGCCATCCGTCCCCTATGACAAACCCGTAGCAAACCTGCCGCCCCATCTTGACACGTTTTCGCATTTGGCTAAATTGCAAACAGTGGAGGTGTTCGTCGGGAGGTACGCATGCCATCGCTGTCTCGTTTTTCACTCGAAATCGGAGCTTGACCATGAATACATCCTTGACCCGCCGCGGTTTCGTTCACGCCGTGGGCATGACCGCCGGCACGGCCGCCGGCCTGACTGCTTTGACATCGCAAGCCGCCGAGGCGTCGGCGGACACGCTAAAGATTGTCGCCATCGCCGGTAGTCCGCGAGCAGGCAAGACCACCGCCCAGTCGTTGGGCATTTGTCTCGAAGCTGCCAAAGCCCTTGATCCCGAACGAATCGAGACCGAGCTGATCGAGCTGGCCGAAATGGAGATCCCCGGATATCTGGCAGCCGGCATTCCATTGAAGGACGGCGACCGGGACGACTTCAGTACGATCGCAGCCAAGTTGACGAATCGCAGCGTGGTGGGGATCATCGTCGGATCGCCGGTCTACTTCGGTAGCATGACGTACCTGTGCAAGGCATTTCTCGATCGCTGCATCGCGTTGCGCGCCCGACGCTTCGCGCTGTCCGGCAAAGTCGGGGGAGTCGTGGCGGTCGGTGGTGTACGAAATGGCGGACAGGAACTGACCATCTCCGGCATTCAAGCAGCCTTGTTGGCCCAGGAGATGGTATTGGTCGGAGACGGCCGGCCCACCTGCCACACCGGCGCGACCGTCTGGAACAGTGGGAATGACGACATTTCGAACGACGAATTCGGCATCTCGACACTCAAAAACCTAGGGCGGCGGGTAGCCGAGGTAGCCCTGAATCGCGTGGCTCCCGCTGAGCCATAACGTTACTCGACAGAGGCATGACGGGTCAACTTGCGGGGGAAGTGTCGCATGAACGCCCGAAAGCAGAGACTTGACGCAGATTCCCCCAACAGCTAGAAAAGGGGTGTCACTGGCATTTCATGTCCAATAAAAGCCATGTAGGGCCTGCAGGGAGATTATGCGAGAATTCATGGCGATCACCAGGGCCTTGGGGGACGAGCAACGAGTGAGGCTGCTCCTGGCATTGCGGCAACGCGAATTGTGCGTCTGCCAACTCGTCGAACTTGTCGGGCTGGCTACCTCGACCGTCTCGAAGCACATGTCCATCTTGAAGCAGGCTCAGTTGGTTGAGAGCCGCAAGGAGGGCCGTTGGATCTACTACCGACTGCCGCGCGATCACGTTCCGCGGGTGGTTCAGCAGGCGATCGACTGGGTAGTCGAGCACCTGACGAATGACCCACGGATCAAGCAAGACCAACAGCAAGTGGAAGCGATCGATCGCATCGATCCGCAGCAACTCTGCAAAGGACGAAGCGATCGACAAGGCCAATCGCGCAAGAAGCGGGCCGAAATCAGCAGGGGTGGGTCCTGATTCCCGCTTTCCCCCAATGTCTGTACGAGATCCGGGGCGAATTCAGTTTGCTTCCGCTTGTGTTCCGGGCGTCTCCCCATGCTCGGCATCGCGCGGAAACCAGGATTTCGTGCGCAGACAGACCTTGACCAGCATCAGCATCACGGGTACTTCGATCAACACGCCGACCACCGTCGCCAGTGCGGCGCCGCTGGACAATCCGTACAGCATGGTCGCCGTGGCGATCGCCACCTCGAAGTGGTTGGACGCTCCGAT
>SKVE01000996.1 GCA_007129635.1 Planctomycetaceae bacterium | reverse complement strand
CAACTGCCCGTCACCATTCGTGTCGACGTACAACACCCCATCGCCGCCCGGACCCGCTGCCTGTGGATCAACGCCCTTCAACGCTACCGCTTCCAGCGTACCGGGGCCTCGTATCTGCAACTGGTTGGCTACCACCAGTGCATCAAGGGCCGTCACTTGGCCGTCCCCGTTGGCATCCAGCGGATCCAGCGGATTTTGCCAAAGGGAGGGCGCCATCGTCAACAAATCACCCGCCAACAAATGTCGAGGAGTAAGCTGTTCTAGCCTCAAACTGCGCGGCTTGGGTGCACCAAGGGGGGGGGTGTGCGTCGCCTTCGAGGCAACCTGCCCAGTTGGGCCAGCAGACGGGTCCACGGGTCGGAACGCTTCTTCATCGAACGGCTCCTGTGCTGCAAGATGTCAGTGCCCAGACGAGCTGAAGAGGACTACCGCTTATATAAATCTGAAACTAATCCGATCCGCTTGTCAATAGTCCGAACCGGCCATCGCAAGATTTTTTTCGGAATTTTTGCGAAATAGCACGGCTTTGTCGGACAACAAGAACGCACTCCGTTTGCCCGCCCCGGCTGAAGTTGGCCATCAGCATTCGGCTACTTCACTCGGCCACCGTCGCCAAAACGGCTGGATTCTGCTGGCCGCCGACAGAAACGCGGAGGCAAGCGAATGTCGGGCAAAGGAATGTCCGATGGCGCACATTCCGGGAGCGGCCCATTGCTTTTTGCGTCAGTGAATCAATCCCGGCGGGGAATTCGTTGATTCCTTCATTCGTTAGGCCGTCCGATTGGCGTCAGGTCGAGGGAACGCCCACATAGGCAATCGACGCAGCGGGGTCGGCTCCGTCGTCGGGACGTTCGTAGCAGGAGGGGGTGGGGAATTGCTCGGCCAAGTAGCGGTGTAGGACGGGGCCGAAGCCTTCGTCGTCGAAGTTCAGGAACGCTTTGCCGCGGCAGGCTTCGACCACCGTCTGAAGGTCCGCCGGCGGCTTGCCCCAAAAGCCGGCCCGCAAGCCCTCGGTCTCCAGATGCACCAGCGGCATCCGGTGTTGCCGGTAGGGTAAGCGAACGGACGTTGCTGACGGCGCGAATGAGCGAGGGATGGATCGTCGAATTTCCTTTGACGGAATATCTGTCGCCTCCGAAGGCACGATCTGCTCGCATCCCGTTGGGGCGATCTGGCCGCCGAGCAACTGGAATCGACAGGCGACCTGCCATCGGAACCCGAGCCGGAATGACGTGCGTCCCGGCGCCCACCGCCGACCCTGCGTCGGGGGAATCCTGTTTCAACCATTGACATCGGCCATGAACACCGGTTAAGCTCCACTTCGTATGAGCGGTTCCTTGATCACTTCTTTGCTTCTCAGGTCGTGACCATGACAGATCGTGTCAAGTGAATCCGCCCGTACGACGTGTGTCGTTGTGGTACGCTAGACAGATAAGATGAATCAGAACAGAACGATCAACTGGTTGCATCAGCAGTTGCCGGGATTGGTGACCGAGGGGATTCTGTCTGCAGAGTCCGCTGAGGCCTTGAGATGCCATTACCCGCTGGAGGACAGTAAATCGGGTTTATCCTTCGCCGTCTTGTTTTTCGGAGTGTTTGGGAGCTTGCTCGTTGGGGCGGGGATCGTTTTGCTGTTAGCGCACAACTGGCAAGATTTGGGGCGTCCCATGCGGACGGTGCTCTCGCTGCTTCCGCTGGTGCTGGCCCAGATTGTCTCCGGATGGGTTCTCTGGCGTGGCGAAATGGGCACGGTGTGGCGTGAATCCGCCGGCGTCTTTCACAGTTTGGCGGTCGCGGCTTCCATCGCACTGATCGCCCAAACGTATCACATGCCGGGTTCATTCGATTCGTTTCTTCTCACCTGGATGCTGCTGAGCCTGCCCTTGGTGTATCTGCTGAACGCCGTGGCCCCGCTGATGATCTATCTTGCGGGCATCACGTCTTGGGCTGGCTCCCAGCAGTTTATGGGCGAGCATGCTCTTCTGTATTGGCCGCTCGCGGCCTTGACGGTCCCCTTTATCTGGCGAACGGTGCGTGCCGCTCCGTTCAAACCGAAATCGGCCTTGGTGCAGTGGACCGCGGTGATCACCGCCACCTTCGCCCTTGGCATTGTGCTGGAGAAGGGACTGCCCGGGTTATGGATTCCTTTGTATGCGAGTTTGTTCGGAGGTCTCTACCTGGCGGGTGGACTCGCCAGATGCGAGGACGAGGTTACGGACTGGCTTCGCCCGGCTCGCGTGTTCGGCGCGGCAGCCACGCTGGTGCTGGTGTTTCAGCTTACCTCGGAATGGCCATGGAACGATGTTGGTTGGCGTTACCTGCGCTGGGGCGGCGGCGTGCACGCCGTGGCGATTTGGGGTGACTGGCTGGTGGGGCTGGGGCTGATTGGGTTCGTGATGACGATGCTAACGACCAGCATCCGGCGGCAACGGGCCTGGGACATGCTGCTGGGCATCGCTGCTCCGGTGGTCATCATCGGCTATGTGATCGCCGCCTGCGGTGCCGCCGGGCTGGCAACGCTGCTTATGAATGTCTACCTGCTGGCGGTCGGCATCGGCTTTGTCGTGCAGGGTGCGTGTCAGGTTCGATTGCGCTTGTTTAATTTAGGCATGGGCACGTTCTCAGCTTTGGTCGTGGCCCGGTTCTTTGACAGCGACTTCAGCTTTATCGCCAAAGGCCTGGTATTCATCGCTCTAGGAGTGGCCTTTCTGGTCTGCAACATCATACTCTGCCGCCGGAAGGAGCATCGATCATGAACAAGACCGTTGTCCTTGTTCTCTTCACGGCCCTGTGCCTCGTCCAGTTCGTCGTTCCAGCCTCCATGATTTACAAGCGGGAGACCACCTTGCGGCATGGCGAGGTGTTCAAGTTCAGAACCGCACCGATTGATCCCTACGATGCTTTCCGGGGACGTTACGTGGCCTTGAACTACGCGCAAAGTACGATCAGCGGTCATTGGCCAACGGACGAATATCGCCGGGGCCGGATCGCTTATGCAGTACTTGAGCGGGACGACGAAGGTTATGCGCGGATCACAGATGTACGCCTGGGACGGCCCGACAACCAGATGTTCCTCAAGGTGCGCATTGGAGGAGTGCGGGCTAACCTCCTGACGCTACACCTTCCATTCGACCGGTATTACATGGACGAGTTCGAAGCTCCTGAGGCAGAGCGTGAGTTCATGCGGCAACGGCGAAATCGGCAGGAACGCACCGCCTAT
>SKVE01000899.1 GCA_007129635.1 Planctomycetaceae bacterium | reverse complement strand
CAACTGGACCAGACGATGCGAGAAGTGGTTCTTGTCCGGATGAAAGGGACTGCGCCCTTGGCGAAGGCGAATCCAGATCACGGTGACCGTGTCGTACAAAGGCACTGCCATGACCACCAAGGGAGCGAGAACGGCGTGTTGAGCCCGGCCTCCATAATCAGCGTAGGTTGCCATGAGCGTGGATACCGCGACGCAAAAGCCGACGAAGTAACTTCCCGCGTCCCCCATGAAAAGACGGGCCACCGGCCGATTGTGCCAGAGGAAGCCGAGCAGCGCACCTACCAAAACCAGTAGGAAACCGCCGATAAACAACTGAGGTCCCGCCGCGTTCGATGCGGGAGTTGTCAGCAGGACGGCCGCCAAAAATGTCGCCGCGATCGCCGCGATCCCCGAGGATAGGCCGTCCATGTTGTCCAACATGTTGAACGAGTTGATCAACCCGACGATCCAGATCACCGACAGGGTCCAGGTCAGCACGGGCAAGTCCATAAACAAAGTCAGACGCCATCCCTGCCAGACAACGCAGGCGACAGCGATCAGCGTCTGGATGGCCAGTCGAGGCTTCCAGCCCAAGCCCCAACGGTCGTCGACTAATCCGACCAGCATCAGGATGGTCGCGGCGGTCAACAACCACCAGAGCGAGCCGCTTTGATAATGCAAGCCCGCCAGGTGAACCGCAACGAACTCTGGCAGCCAGGCGATGGTGATCACACCCGAGTGCAGCAGCCCAACCATCGTCTGACCCAAGGCCAATGGCAGGACCACGGCAGCCCAGATGGCCAACCCACCGCCCATCGGGGTCGAGGTCACATGGACTTTACGCTCGGCCGGATGATCGACTAAGCCCCAGCGAGGCGCCCAGCGACGGACGGCGAAACCGATCAGGAAACTGATCATCAAGCTGGGCAGAATCGTGGCTGGCAAAAACCAGAGCGGAAGATCATGGGTCATGAATTCGCCTGCGGAGATAGTCGCGACACCGAGTCAAAAAGGCATGATAGGCGGGGCTTTGGTAATCGGGGTAGGTCCAAGGCCGAGCCACCCACCCGCGTCCGCGTTGATAGCCGAGAGTCACTTCGGCGAAGATTCCGCGGTCCAAGTACAGCCGATGGTCTCGATCTTTGGTCGTGGCCAGCACCAGTTTGGCTTGGGTCAGGTAGCCCGGGTCCAGGTTCAAGGGCCGGGGCTCGGGGCACGAGCATGCTCGCCGATACTCGACCTCCCAGCGACCCGTTTGGTGTTTGAGTTCGACCAGGCTGGTCGGCGAGATCAAACGCTGGAAGACCAGCAGGATCTTTTTCAAATCCGAACCCATGGTCCGAGCGTAGTAATCCGTCTGGTCGAAGGTGAATACCGGGCTGGCCAGCGCGACGGGGCCCCAGTGGCGAGCCGCCTGGTCCTGGGCCCATTGCAGGGCGTGCGGATGCCGGCTGAAAGCCGCTAACAGAAGCAGCACCGGTGAATGCTCATGCGTCTGACTCATGCCACGATCACTCGATCTGCTCCGGGCCACTCAATACGCCTTGGCGAACACGGCGCGACCGGCACTGGGTTTGCCTGTGAAAATGCACGTGCCGGCATCCGCTTCGGTGGCCAGCGGGATGCAACGGATGGTGACCTTCAGATCCTTCAAGATCTGATCGACCGCCGGATCTTCGGCCCAGTGGCACATCGCGAACCCGCCATGGATTTCGGGTCTCTGCTCGTCATTGGGCGTGAAATACTGGCGAAAATCGTCCAAGTTATCGATCTGCCGCGTGTTCGACTCGCGCAAAGCTAACGCCCGCTGATACAGACCGTCCTGGATCTCGTCCAACAACGTGCCGACGGTCCCAACGAATTCGTCTCGATCCAGCCCACGTTTTTCGCTGGTATCGCGGCGAGCCAAGAAGACACCGTTCTTGGCCAGGTCGCGTGGCCCAACCTCGACTCGCAGCGGTACCCCCTTCTTGACATGCTGCCAGTTCTTTTCGCCGCCACGCAGGTCTCGGTCATCGATCCACGCACGTATGGCTCCGCCGGAAAACGTGGCGTCGTTCAATTGGGCAACCAGGCGGTTACAATACTCCAGCACGTCCGCTCGCTCCTGATCGTTGCGGTAGATGGGCAGCACGACCACGTGCTTGGGCGCTAACTTCGGCGGCAGGATCAGCCCGTCGTCATCGCTGTGGGTCATCACCAGGGCTCCGACCAGCCGCGTCGAAACGCCCCAGGACGTCGTCCAAGCGTAGACCTCTTGGCCATTGGGGTCCTGGAACTTGATCTCCTGGGCCTTCGAGAAATTCTGGCCGAGAAAATGCGATGTGCCCGCTTGCAGCGCCTTGCGGTCCTGCATCATCGCCTCGATCGACAGCGTCGCGATGGCTCCCGGAAATCGTTCGCCAGCCGTCTTTTCACCCTTGATGACCGGCATGGCCATCCAGTTTTCGGCAAAGTCCGCGTAGACATCCAGCATCAGAGCCGTTTCCTCGCGAGCTTCCTGTTCGGTGGCATGAGCCGTATGGCCTTCCTGCCACAGGAATTCTGTCGTGCGCAGGAACAGCCGCGTTCGCAGCTCCCAACGGACCACATTGGCCCACTGATTGATCAGGATCGGCAGATCACGATAGGATTGCACCCACTGAGCATACATGGCACCGATGATCGTCTCGCTGGTCGGCCGCACGATCAGGGGCTCCTCCAATCGGCCCGCTGGTACCAGCCCGCCATCGGGGCCGGGTTCCAGTCGATGGTGTGTCACCACCGCACATTCCTTGGCAAACCCCTCGACATGCTCGGCTTCCTTTTCCAGGAAGCTCATCGGGATAAATAACGGGAAATAGGCGTTTTCGTGGCCCGTCGCCTTGAACATCCCGTCCAGCACCCGCTGCATGTTCTCCCAGATCCCCCAACCCCACGGCTTGATGACCATACAACCGCGAACTGGGGAAACCTCGGCCAGTTCTGCTGCGCGGACAACTTGCTGGTACCACTCGGGGTAGTCTTGTTCGCGAGTCGGGGTAATCGCCGTCTTACGTTTTTCGGCCATGATGCTCCTCACCAGACGGTTGGCACAGCGGTGGCGGGACCGCTGCGGTGACTGCTGGAAAAGTCTGGATTATGCGAATTTCGAGCCCAGACGGCAAGGCTTCCGCAACGCGGACCGCGGGAAAGAATTCCCGTAGCGGTATCGGACCGCTTATTTGACTTTCAGCATCCGTTCCAAAGCGACCAGCGACCAGT
>SKVE01000841.1 GCA_007129635.1 Planctomycetaceae bacterium | reverse complement strand
GTCGCTTTGCTGCGGTTCGTCCCAACGCTCGGGCATCAAGGCCGACGCGCGCAGTTCGGCCAGGATCGTCACCGCGGGAAACACATCCAGTTTCTGCAAGTTGCCGCCGCTGACAGGATCGGGGTGTCGGTAAGGGTTGGTCAGGGGCAGTTTAGAGGCATCCAGTTGTTGTGCTTCATTGCAAGGAACCAGGCAATCGCTGTCGACCAATCGAAATCGGCCACTGTTTTCCACCAGCAGATGGCCGGGCTTGATCTGGCCGTGGACCAGACCGTGCTGGACCAGGTCGTGCATCAGGTAGATCCATTCCAGGCAGGCATCGCTGATCGCCGCCGTATTTCGCCGCCGACACTGCTCGGCCAACCATTGGGGCAACGGCCTGGCATCCAGCCATTGCATGATCGTCATCGGCAGGACCGATTCTTTCCATCGCAGACCTTCGCTCAAAAATTCGAACGCCTCCGGCATACGCCGCTCGATCCCGTGACTCTGCGCCAACCAGCCAGCCACGTGACGGCCGCGGTTCGCCGCCCAGGATTTCGACTTGCCGTCCGGGTTCCGATACAAACGGGCCGCGATCTCGTAGGGCGCTTCCGGGGGCCCCAGGCAGATCTTGTAGACGACCGCCGATCGGCCGGCCAAACGGATCGGCTGTCTTTGACGGTCGCAGACCACATTACAGGATCGCAACCGCGGATCGAGGAACGTTTCCTGCGGGGTTTCCAGCAATCGATCGTAATCGTTCTCAGTCGGCCAACTCACAGGTCAGGTCCTCGACAGGTGGGGGAAACGAGTCAAGCTTTCTGCGGCGCGTTTCCATCGGATCGCGGATGGGGAAACGTCACGAACCCGTGCATGTGCATGATCCACAACAACGGCTCCAGTTCACCCCAGGGCTTGATCGGCCCCGGCCGTTTGCCGCTCTCCGGCTCCGGGTCCAGCGGGCGGTTGAAGCCGAACGAGGTCACGGGAAAATATCGAAATTGCCGGCCGGTCAATTTGTTCAGTTCGCGGGTCAGGTCGCCTGGCCACAACGCACGGACCAACTGCTGCGTCAGGACATGTCGAGCCTCGATCAATTCGACGCGGTGCCGTCCCGCCAACCGCGCTCGTTCCAGTCGGGCCAGCTCGTGAAAGAACTCCTGCTGCTCGCCCTTCTGATCCCTGTCCGCAGGCAGCAATTCGTCCAGCATCGAAACACAGATCGCCACGGGGGCGGTGCGTGAGCCCGCGCTGGCCTGCGCCACAAACGTGTTGATCGCCTCGATCTGCTTCCAAGCGGCTTCGATGTTCTCCTCGACACTTCGGTTGGGCGTCGGCAACTGGATGAACAGCATCACGCCATCCGCGTTCAGCATCCGACGGCGCAGGGGATGCTGAGGCGGATAGTTCGTCATCACCTCGCCGGCGAAATCCGCCACCGTCAACAGGGCACCCGACCGGCAGAGCGAGTCGCGGTCCTCGAAGCGAAAGATCACCGGTTCGGGCAAGTCGGCGACGTTGGCCTTGACCGAATTGGGCCCGGTCGTCTTGATCTGCTCTAAGATCTTGTCCAAGGTATCGTTCTGGTCCGGGCCCAGCCCGCCCATCTTCAGCCGTGTCAGATCCAGCCGTGCGTCGTATTGATTGAACAAGATCGACTGATAGGCCGCTGCCAGCCAAAGCGTCTTGCCGACCTGCGTGCGGCCGACCAGCGGCACATATAACTTTTGCAATCCCATCCGACGCGCTTCGATGGTGAACCCGCAGACACGGTCCCCGTCGCCACGGTCCGTTTGCTCATCCGCCGGGCTGACCCATTTCGCCTCGCATCGCAGCTCGGGAACCTCAGCGACCCCGGTTCCTACCTGATGTCCCCAATGCCCGCATTTGGCACACTGCCCGCGAACTTGCCATTTTCGCACTCCGATCCCGATCAGCAATCCGGCCCACAGCATCAACACGGAAAGACTGGCCGCGATCCGAGTTGTTCGATTGGCGGCCGAAGCGTCAGCGATCTCGTCTGCCAGTTCCTCGCACTCGATGTGCATGGCCGCCATCTGGTGATCCAACCCCAGCAGCTTCTCGCGACCGCGTTGATAGACATCCAAGCGTTGACGAAGGTCTTCCCACAACGGGCGCATCGAGGGGGACAACAGCGGTTGCTGTTGGATCAGCCGCTCCCACGCCCGGTCCAAACGTTCCGTGTGCGGCGGCGGTTCGCCTGGCGAAGCATCGGTATTGGTTGCCTGATTCGTCCGGCTTCGATGTTCCAGATCAGCGGGGGAAAATCGGCCGATCCACAATCCCGCGGTGAAAGGGACCACCGAAACGGCCAAACACAGCAGTAGCGAGCCCGTCTGCAGGAAGGCACTACGGCGATGAGACACCATGCGCCACCAACGGCGGCATGCGACCAACACGGCGATCCAAAAGCAGACCAAAGACAATACCACGGGCATCCAAAACCGGGACCAGCCGCCGAGATGCCAATCGCTCTGGAAACTGATCAGCCGTCGCTGGCCCTGCCGATCGGCCAGTTGCTGCACCAATTGCTGGCGATGATCGAGAACCGTTTCTATCCCCTCGCGCCGATCGGATAGAGCCGCACGCTGATCGTCCAGCATCCTGCCCAGCACCCCGATCGTCTCGTGCAGGTACCGATCCAGCCGTTCGAAGTAGGCCTGGCGGATCGGGTCGGGCACCGCTGCCAGATCGATCGGGACCGGGTCGGCCGTACGCAGGAAATCCAGATCGCGCTGCATTGCCTGGACCTGGTCGGCGATCCATCCAGGAAGTTGGTCACCGGACGTCGGTGCCCGAGGCGTCGGTTGATCGCTGGCTGGTGCCGACGCGATGCAGGACGTCCCCCAGGTGATGCTGGGCAACAGGATGCACAGCCCCCCGACGATGTTCCAAAGAAGACGGCGCGGCGCTGCAAGAGACGAACTCGGCATGCACGACCTCTACCTCCGGCGGCGATTCATACCGACTCGGTCCAACAACGTCTTACCCAGCACCTCGCGCATCGGTTCCTCTTCCGGCGGCGGCGGGCCCATCGCCCCCAGATGGTCGACCGGCGAGTAACGGACTTCGTATTTGTGCCGCGCGATCGACAGGGTGTTTCCCGGGTCCAGCCGTTTCCGCGTGCTGGTCACGCGTACTCCGTTGACCTTGGTACCGTTGCGACTGCCGCGGTCGATCACGAACCAGTAACCGTCATCCACCTTCAATTCGCAGTGCT
>SKVE01000598.1 GCA_007129635.1 Planctomycetaceae bacterium | reverse complement strand
TCTGCCGTGCTGGCCAGCAACAGCACCACGAAATGCACCAATTCATCATCCACCGAATCGAATTCAATCCCTTCTTTCGATATACCAAGTGCCACCACAAGCTCGGAGATCGAATCAAGTTTACCGTGCGGCAGCGCGATCCCTTTGCCGATTCCTGTCGTTGCCTGCGCCTCGCGTTGCAGCAGAGCCTGCAAAGCCCCTTGACGGTCGGATATCCGTCCGGACCGAACCAGCAGGTCGACCATCTCTTCCAGGCATTCCTCCTTGTCAACAGACTCGAGGGGCACCTTTACTGTCGCTTCGTCCAATAAATCGCGTAGTCGCATCCCAGTATCCTCGGATCACGAGTGATTCGGCAAACTCACTAAACTACGTTGAAAACGGGATACTTTCAACTGCTTGGCAGAAAGAAACTGGACATGTCGAGTCAAGAAGTGCCCCCAAGAGGACAAAGCTGCCACTTTGTAGGCAATTGGAGAGTAGCCCTATTCGGCTAATCGTTTCGTCTAGCGGGGGCCGAGCTGCGATCATCGCTGCTGGACTCTTGATTTTGGATGGACGGTGCGCCATCATAATCGGCGGAAGGATGGTTCTTGTCGTTCAGGGAGTCACGATGAATCAGCAGGAAGAAGCAGGCAACGGTCGCCCAGGCTCGACACAACCCCAGGGATGTCTGGTTTCGGCGTTAAACCTGTTGGAACGGCTGGGCAACAAACTGCCCGATCCTGCGGTTCTTTTTTTGATCGGGATGCTGTTGACCTGGGTTCTGTCCTGGTGGCTTTCGGGGCTGGAGTTCCAGGAACTAGACCCTCGGTACGCCCGACCGATCGAAATCGTCAATTTATTATCGTCGGAACAGATCGTCCGTTTTCTGACGGGGATGGTGGATGAATTTGCGAGTTTTCCGCCATTGGGCGTGGTGTTGGTGGCTTTGTTGGGAGTGGGGATCGCCGAGCATTCGGGCTTCATTAACGCTTGTTTGAAGAGCATGTTGGCGATCGCCCCAAAAATGTTGTTGACCCCGATGCTGTTGCTGGCGGCCGTGATCAGCAATATTGTTGTCGACGCGGGATACGTGCTGGTGGTCCCGATCGGGGGCATCATGTTCTACGTAGCCGGGCGGCATCCGCTGGCTGGCATCGCGGCAGCGTTTGCGGGAGTCTCTGGGGGATTCAGCGCGAACTTTATCCCATCGGCCATCGATCCGATGCTGGCGAAAATCACCCAATCGGGTGTCGAATTGGTAGCGGCGGACCAGTCGGTGAATCCGTTGTGCAACATTTTCTTTACGGCTTGGTCGACATTGCTGATCGTTTTGGTGGGATGGTTTCTGACAGATGTGGTTGTCGAACCTCGATTGCGGGGTACGGCCTTGGACGGCGACGACGACGAGATGCCTCGGATGGAAGCCATGAATCGGCGCGATCAGATCGCCATGTTCTGCGGGCTGGGCGTCATGCTGCTGGGCTTGCTGGGCCTGGTGGCTTGGGTCTGGCCAGCCGATTCCGCCATGCGAGCACCCGATGGGTCCTTGACCTCTGCGGACCCTCCGGTACCGCTGATGGAATCCATTGTTCCGATCATCTTTCTCGCCTTCTTGGTGCCCGGCGTGGTATACGGATACATTTCCGGAAAATTCCAGTCGCATCGGGATGTGATCAAGGGCATGACGCGTTCGATGGAAGCGATGGGTTACTACCTGGTGTTGGTTTTTTTCGCCGCGCTTTTTATCGGTGCCTTTCGCGATTCGAACATCGGCGTGCTGATCGCGGTCAAGGGCGCCCAATCGCTTCAGCAAGCCGGCGCCTCCCCGGCGATGACCATCGTGGGCATTATTTTTTTGACCGCCTGTGTGAACCTGATGATCGGCAGTGCTTCGGCCAAGTGGGCCATGTTGGCACCGATTTTTGTGCCCATGTTGATGCTGGTGGGGCTGAGCCCCGAGTTGACTCAGGCTGCCTATCGAGTCGGGGACTCGTCGACGAACATCATCACGCCGATGATGCCCTATTTTCCTTTGGTGGTCGTGTTTTGTCAGCGTTACGTCAAAAAGACGGGGATCGGCACGTTGGCGGCCATGATGATGCCGTATTCGATCACGTTTTTGGTGTTGTGGACCGTGTTTTTATTGACCTACTGGACCCTGGGGCTGCCTTTGGGCCTGCAGGCACCGTACACTTACGAAGCACCGCTGGTTCCGCCCGGGTGATCGTAAAACGGAAGCACTATGAGTAGCTCGCGAGGAGCGCGCGAAGCTGGAAGAATTGGGTGTGTTACTGGAAGAATTGACGGCGGCTTTCGATTAGAACGTTGGCTGTGCCAGATGTTCAAAACGCTCCACTCGATACGCCCATGCAGCAAAAATGGGGGATGGCGAGATGAGCTTGAGACCTTCGAGTCGCGTGCAGAAGTTGCAGGAATCGCAACATGTTCGGGCGATGGATTCACCAAACCATCGGTTCTACGCCCTGTACGAACAGGTGAGTCAACGGGATGTTCTGGAGACCGCTTGGCATCAAAGTCGCACCAATGGCGGTGGACCCGGCGTCGATGGCCAGACCTTTGCCGACATCGAGAAATCCGGCGTCGACAACTGGCTGGCCGAACTGGAAGAAGAGCTGGCCGCCCTGCACTACCAAGCGGCGGCCGTGCGTCGAGTGGATACGCCTAGGCCGGGGGGGAAGATGCGGCGAATGCATTTGCCAACCATCCGAGATCGCGTGGTGCAAATGGCGGTCCTGTTGATCATCGAGCCGATCTTCGAGGCCGATCTGCCAACGGAAAAGTATGCTTACGAGACCGAAAAAGGCTCGCTGGCAGCCATCCGACACGTGCAGCGTCTGGTAAAGACAGGCCGGACGGAGATGGACGAGATGGAATTGAGTCAGTATTTCGATTCGATTCCACACGACGCGTTGATGGAGCTGCTGGCGCGTCGTATCAACGACCGGCATCTGCTGCAGTTGATCAAAATGTGGCTGATCGCACCCATCGAGCACACCGACGCTCGAGGCCGCGTCGCGCGCAGTACACGAAATCGGGACCAAGGCCGAGGTTGTCCGTTGGGAGCCCCGATCTCGCCGCTGTTGGTCAACCTGCACGTCCGCCGCACTCGCAAGTAGATGCGATGCTGCCCCGTAGCCGAATTTGCCAAAATTAGGGACCCCGTAGCCGAATTTATTCGGGCCCCTGGAATGTTCGAATGGGGAGAGCTTCGTTCTTC
>SKVE01000180.1 GCA_007129635.1 Planctomycetaceae bacterium | reverse complement strand
TCATAAGGTCGCCCGAGGCGGCGGCTGATCCTGGTCGTCGTCATAGCATATTCGGTCCCAGCTTCTTGACAGAAATCCAAGGAAAAATTTCGAAATTCGAAACAAAACCAAGAGATCGAGAGTTTAATGCGAAACGAGATCACATCGGTTCACCACGTTTTGCATTGGGTTGCTTTGGATTGCATCGAATTTGGTGCTTCGGATTTCCTGCTGAAGATCATCTGCACCGCTTCCCCAATCTCTCGCCCCCCCCATCAAGCAGTGGATGTGAGACGCATTGCTGAAGGAACGATTCAAGGAACGAGACAGAAATGATCAAAAACCGCCAGACCAGAATGGGCGGTGGTCTTTTGGAACAGAGGTAGTTGAGGGCTAGAGTTCAGGCTTCTTCAAGGGCTGCGCACTCGCGCCGTTGCCCTGAGATTGTTTTTCCTTTTTATGTCAGGAGTCAAGTCATGTATTCGAAACGCTCTTTGGCTCGTACGCGGTGTTCGAGCCTCCACCGACCGGCATTCACGCTGGTCGAACTTCTTGTAGTGATTGCGATCATCGGTGTCTTGGTCGCGCTGCTTTTGCCCGCGGTCCAGGCCGCTCGCGAAGCTGCCCGGCGATCCCAGTGTGTCAACAACCTGAAGCAGCTAGGTTTGGCGACGCACAACTACCATGACGTGTACGGGGCAATGCCGGCTCGAAAAGGTGGAACTACCGCACCGTTCATCGACATCAATGGTGACAATCGCTCGAACAGCAATGGCGGTCGGCTTTCTGCCTTCGTGGTGTTGCTGCCGTTCTACGAGCAGGGGGCGATGTACGATCAGATCAAAGCCGGCGGCGGAAACCCGAATTCCGCTCCGCATGGTCGGGCGCCATGGCAGGGCTGGTCTCCGTGGGATATTGCCCCTACCATGTTGACCTGTCCTTCGGATTACGGGCTGGTGTCCACTCGTCAAAATAGCTACGCATTCTGCCTCGGTGATCAGACCGACAACCTAACCACTTCAACCCCGGCCAACTATCGTGGCATTTTCGGGATGTGGACGAGATTCGCCGACATTCGCGACGGGACGAGCAACACGATCATGATGAGTGAACGGGTTCGCTCGGGCGTCAACGCTGCGGGTCAGTCAACGACCGTCCGCAGTCATGCGAACCGTCTGTTTATCGCCCAGGATGTGACTGGAATCAATACGCAACCCAACCTGTGCTACACTCAAACGGACGGGAACAACTACGTATCCGGAATTCTTGTCAAGGGTTACTGGGGATTGTTCTGGACGGACGGCCAAGCTGAACGCGTCGGCTTCACGACGGTGCTTCCTCCCAACGCCCCTTCGTGCACTGTCGGTACTGGTGCCGACGCCGCGCTTGGCGTCCTGCCACCGTCCAGCGGCCATCCGGGAGGCGTGAATGTCCTATTTGCCGACGGATCGGTGTCGTTCATCTCTGACACGATCAACACCGGCGACCTGAGCACGGGCACGGCAGGCAATTCTGGCGGCGCCAGCCGATACGGTGTTTGGGGCGCCTTGGGCTCGAAGGCAGGCGGTGAGTCGGTTTCGATGCCGTAGGCCGTTTTCAGATTACCCCTTTCGGAATGACGTGGATGATGATGAACACATTGATCAAATGCGGAGGCGCGTGCCTCTTGATGGCGGCACTGGCTCTGACGATCGGATGCGGCAAGTCAGGCCCCCCAAGGCCGAAGACTTATCCGGTCAGCGGGACGGTAACTTACAAAGGCGAGCCTGTGGCCGACGCGAACCTGAACTTTCAGCTTGCCGACGGTTCCGCCTTCTCGATGGCAAAGACCAATGCGGCGGGCACGTACGCGCTGATGACGTTTGAGCCGGGCGACGGGGCACTGCCCGGCGAGTACAAAGTGGGGATCACGAAATACGAGATGTCGACTGTTACGGGCAGCGGTCCGGAGGACCCGGATTACGAGCCGCCCGAAGGTGGCGTTGCGGCTCCCGCCAAGAATCTCCTGCCGGCGAAATACTCGAATCCGCAGACCTCCGGCCTGACAGCTACCATCACCGAAAGCTCCAATACGTTCCATTTCGATTTGATCGACTGACGCGCCGGCCGGTTCGGCAACCCATGTTGAGAGACCAGGGCACACGTCTGGTGGTGTGATTCCAGCCGGCGTTCGTCTGGTCTCGTGCCTTTCAAGGCCGCCAGCCACCGTCGTATCTCTGTCGTTTGCCTAGGCAATGTCGGTAAACCGTTGCCGCCGAGTGCCTGGCCGCTGGCGGTGATCATCCCAAACGTCAGCAACCCGCCTTCCAGGCCGTTGTCGTCAGCCATCAGCCGCTCCCAAGGCAAGCCCAAGACCAACCGCCCGAAACCGACCTCGAATTTGGTGCCTGTCACCTTTTCCGGCTCAAGGTGGGCTCGCCGACGAGCAGGCCGTGCTTCACGAGGAACTTGTCCGTTTCGATGAGAGTGACGGTGCGCCACGGTTCCCTGTTGAAGAATCCGTGGTTCTGCCCTTCCGCGATCTGGAGGTCGATGTCCTTCACGCCGAGTTCCTTCCATTTCGCGTAGGCGGTGGCCCAGCCCGGCTTCCACTTGTCCTGATCGCCAAAAAAGACGATAGCGGGTGACAGATCGGCCTTGATGTGGCGCAGGATGTCGATCTCGGGATCCTCGCGGTCAGCGGGAGAAAACGCGGGGTTGAACCACAGGTAGGCGACGACGTGGGTGTCGATGTCCTTCGGGTCGGCGGGGTCGTTGAGTCCTGGATTCATGGTGGCCAGGGCGCTGATGTGGCCGCCCGCGCTGCCGCCGCCGGTGATGATGCGGTCGGGATCGACGCCAAGTTCGCCGGCGTTTTGCTTGAACCAGCGGATCGCGCTCTTCGCGTCGGTGACACACGCGCGCTTGTGCGAATCGCCCGCGGGCAGCTTGGCGCGGGCGGCCTTGTCCAGCATCTGATATTCCGCCGTGGCGCAGACCAGCCCGCGGCTGGCAAAGTAGGCACAGGCGACGCGGAATTGGGCCAGCGTGCCGCCGGTCCAGCCGCCGCCGTGAAACAGGACCATGCCGGGCACCTTCGACGTCGCGGGGGCGTGGTCCGGCGGGCAAAAGATCTCCATCCGGCGTTCCTGCCCGGCCGAGGTCTTGTAGATGTAAGGCTTGCCGACGGGGCCGTCGAATCTGCTTTGGGCGGGTGATTCGGCAGCGAGCGAGGCGCCGTAGAGGGCGATGAGCAGCAGGGTGATAG
>SKVE01000807.1 GCA_007129635.1 Planctomycetaceae bacterium | reverse complement strand
GACAGATTTCGAAGCGATGGGAATCGTCAAGCTGTCCCCGGTCCCGTTCTACAACCCCTTCTTTTCCGCCCACTACGGGATCCTCGTCCCCACCGAAGTCGAGCGGGATCGACAGCGGACTCTGGAGCTGTTTCAAATCCGTCTTCCCTAATCTCGGATTATTCAGCATCCACGGCAAGTCGGTCGTAGACGTGATGACCGAGGTGTCTTGCTGATAGCGGTCGGCCCAAAGATTGACGGCTTGCTGTCCTTATCTTTTCCCTTCTTATTTCGGGCTCGGATTGCGTTCTACCGTCTTGACCGCAAGGCGGCCGCGTGTTTGGATGGCGGCTTTGTCCCCTTCCCAGGGTCGATGCCACCATGTCCTCAGAAACGCTTCAGACGGTGATCGGTTACCACCAACAGACAAAACACCATCCAAACCACTATGCCCGGTCGCTGGGCTACCTGGATTGGGCGACTCAGCCGGACCCGTTTCGACGTTTCGACGGGGCGGAGCAGGTCCCGTTGGATCATCCGCCGCTGTCCCCCGAACCGACCTACGATGAACTGTTCACCGGCCCGGCCGCTTGTGATGAGGCGCTGGATCGTCCGGCGATCAGCCGCCTGTTTTATGACAGCTTGGCGTTATCCGCCTGGAAACAGGCACCGGGTTCCGGCCGCTGGTCGCTGCGCGTCAATCCGTCCAGCGGTGCCTTGCATCCCACCGAGGGCTATCTGGTGGTCGATGCGATCGAAGGGATCGGAGATCGACCGGCCGTCTATCATTACTCGCCCATGACCCATGCCCTGGAACGACGCGTGACTTTGGGTGGCGAGCACTGGGATCGCTTGAGTTCGCAACTGCCGACCGGGACGGTGCTGGTCGCACTGACCTCGATCTACTGGCGCGAATCATGGAAATACGGCGAGCGGGCATTTCGCTATTGCCACCATGATGTGGGCCATGCGATCGGCGCCGTGACGGTGGCCGCAGCGACGCTGGGCTGCCAGACACGACTGGTGACCAGCGTGGATGACGACCAGTTGGCAGCCCTGTTGGGCACCGATCGCCAGCAAGGGATCGAAGCCGAGCATCCTGATTGCCTGCTGGCCGTGTTTCCGGGCTCGCCATCGTCCCGGATCCCGTGGCCAACGGTCGACATGCCATCAAGTCTGCTGCAGCACCTGGCTTCCTGCGACTTTGCGGGCACACCCAATCGATTGAGTTCGAACCATCAGCCTTGGCCGGTGATCGATCAGGTTGCTGAAGCCACTCGGGCGTCCGCCAGGTCGATAACAGCCTACCGCCCGCCCGCTTGGCAATCTCCGATGGCAACGCTGGACGCGTGGCCCGACCGTTCGTTACCGGCCCAGCAGATCATCCGTCAGCGCCGCAGCGCGGTGGACATGGACGGCCGAACCAGCATGACCAGGGACGCGTTCTACCGGCTGTTGGCGCGAGTCTGTCACCGCGGGGGTTTCCCCTTTGCGGTCCTGCCCGGTCCGCCCAACATCTCGCTGGCGATGTTCGTGCACCGGGTGGACGATCTGTCGCCGGGTCTGTACTTGTTGGTTCGCAACCCGCAACACGAACCCGCGCTACGCCAAGCGGTCAAGGGCGAATTCCGCTGGCAGCGGCCGCCGGGCTGCCCGGACGATCTGCCGTTGTGGTGTCTGGTCCAGACCGATTGCCGCCAGGCTGCCCAGACGATCAGTTGCCATCAATCAATCGCTTCGGAAGGCATCTTTGCTTTGGGCATGATCGCCGACTTGGAAGCTTCGCTGCAGCAGCATGGATCCTGGTTCTACCCGCGGCTGTTCTGGGAGACGGGTTTGATCGGCCAACTGCTGTACCTGGAAGCCGAAGCGGCGGGCATCCGTGGCACGGGCATCGGCTGCTTCTTCGACGACATCATGCACGAACTGCTGGGACTGACCGGACTGGGCTGGCAGAGTCTCTACCATTTCACCGTGGGCGGACCGGTCGAGGACCTACGTTTGCAGACCCTGCCGCCGTACGCGGTGGATTGAATGGCTCCGTTGCGTTCGTGTCAGGCGAGCAGATCGGGAATGATTCGGGCGGGTTCGACGCCGGTCAGTCGTTGATCGAGGCCTTGGTGGCGGACGGTGAAGCGTTGGTGGTCGAAGCCCAGCAGGTGCAGGATGGTCGCATGGAAGTCGCGCAGATGGACGGGGTCGGCGACGATGTTGTAGGAAAAATCGTCCGTCTGGCCGTAGATCGTGCCGCCGCGGATGCCGCCGCCAGCCATCCACATGGTGAAACAACGGGGATGGTGATCGCGACCGTAGTTCTCGCGGGACAATCGACCTTGGGAGTAGATCGTGCGGCCGAATTCACCGCCCCAGATGACCAGCGTCGAATCCAACAGACCTCGCTGCTTTAAATCCTGGATCAATCCGTAACAGGCCTGGTCGACGTCTCGGCACTGGTCGGGCAATCGCCCGGCGACGTTGGCGTGCGTGTCCCAGTTGTTGTGATAGATCTGCACGAACCGTACGCCACGTTCGACCAACCGACGACTCATCAACGCCGTGTTGGCAAACGTGCCGGGTTTGCGAGCTTGTTCGCCATACAAGTCGAAGGTCGATTCGGGTTCCGCCCCGATATCCGCCAGTTCGGGGACACTGCTCTGCATGCGAAATGCCAGCTCGTACTGGGCGATCCGCGTCCGCGTTTCCGGGTCGCCCAACTTCTCGTAAGTCAACTCGTTCAGGGCACTGATGCCATCCAAGGTCGTACGACGGATCTCGGGAGGAACGCCGGGCGGGTTGTTGATGTACAGGATCGGGTCGCCGGCGGAACGCAGCGAAACACCCGCATGTTCGCCCGACAGGTAGCCGGACGACCATAGTCGAGCCGAAATGGCCTGGACCTGTTCGGTATTGGTGGGCCGAGCGACCAGGACGACGAACGTCGGCAGGTTTTCGTTCAGCGAGCCCAGCCCGTAGGACATCCAGGACCCCAGGCACGGCCGGCCGGTGTTCATATTACCGGTCTGGATGTAGGTGATCGCCGGTTCGTGATTGATGGCCTCGGTGTGCATGCTGCGGACAAAGCACAGATCGTCGACCATCTTAGCGGTCCAGGGCAACAGCTCGCTGACCCACATGCCGTTTTGGCCGTGTTGAGCGAACTTGTACTTCGACGGCGCGATCGGAAACCGACTCTGCCCCGACGTCATGGTCGTCAACCGCTGGCCTTGCCGGATCGAATCGGGCAGATCCT
>SKVE01000134.1 GCA_007129635.1 Planctomycetaceae bacterium | reverse complement strand
TCTAATTCTTTCAGATGGGTCAGATTGTAACCGGTCATGGATCCCCACTTAAGACTGTCTGTTTTTGCATCAAAAAACGGGTTGGATGTTTCCACGGGTGGCGAGCAGATGGGCGGCCGAACCGGGCACCTGGACGCTGCTTGCCATGGCTTCCTCGAGCCGCCCATTAGAAACGTTGAACGCGATCTGCGGAAGACCATTGCATCGGCATCTTCGGCGCAAACGATACAGGCCAAACGCCATCGCATCAAATCTTTCGCAGATACTCCAATCCTACCTGCAGGTTCTGCTCAAGCTCGAAAATCTAATCCATTGCCGCTGACCATGTTACCGATCTTATCAAGCAGGTAGCCGCTTCGCGCGTTGATCGCACGACAGGTCTTTCGGGGGTTCCATGCTGATAAGATCGACCACAGCCCGTTGGGTTTGGCCGTTGCTCGGGATTGTTATCATCCTGTTCATATCGGAGGTACGCGCGCCCCGTAGTTGGCGGCGAGTTGCCATTGCGCCGATCAACACCTTATTGGATGAAGCGTCGCGGACTACCCCCCCCGTCTATCTGGCTGACCTGGGGCTGAATGAATGGCCGACGCCGTTGACAGCAACGGTCAACCTACGTGATCTTGTCAGGCCTCGGGTGATCGCCAGCGATACCACCGGCAGCCTGTCAGCATCTCGATTGCAAGTCCAACGCGGCTGGGCCGCGCCATCGGGCGCTGACACCACGGCCAGCGGCATGGTCCCGAGGATAGCTCGATCTACCGAGCGTATTCGTCCGATGTTGACCGCGCACGACGACGCTCAGGATTCTTCGATGGGAATCCTGTCCGATTTGCCCGTCGGGCCGCAGGTCGTGGAAATCTCGGATGTGGTCGCCCGCCGCTATCTGGAATCCACGGACGAAGTGACGACGGTTCCGGTTGCTGCAGATGGGGAACTGGATGCGATGACGGGACGACCTTCGTCAGGACCACGCGTCGCCAGCACCCGCGGGCCAAGCGAATCGTCGCGAGAACGGCAATGGGTCTACCGTCGCACGTCGGATCTGCCTCGCGAGCGTTTCACAACCTGGCCAAACTGCCCCGCGTTGAAAATCCAGTTGGATGCACTGCGTCAGCAGCCCGTCACCGCCGACTGGTGTGCACAGGTCTTGGCCGAATTGGCGTCCGTGCGACAATTGGATACACTCACCACCGCCGCTGCCGGCGACGTCCTGGACCGCTTGCACGAACTGGCCCAGCAGGGGTGGGTCCGATCGGGCATGATCCACGATTCGGTCACTCGCAACCAGTGGGGCCGTGCGGCGCATGCGTTTGAGCGGCGGGTGGCGATCTGGCGGCGTATCCACCAGACCGCTGGGGATGGAACTTCGCCCGTCGCGATGACGATTCGGGACACCTTGAATCTGACAGCCGTACTGGATGCGGTGGACGATCACTTGCAAGGCGTCAAGACCGGCCCAGCCTGGCGGGATTACCTGCGGGTCGAGCAAGCCCGCACGCTAACCGACCCGGCCGATACGACGGCAGCTCGCCAACTGGCCCGAGAGATCTTGGAACGCATGGATTACTCGCGACTGAACCCCGAACAGCGGGATTTCTTGCTGGCCCCCCATCTGTTGGCCTATGCCCAAGAGATGAAGCATCTGGCGGCCGAGCCGGTGGATTACTCGAAACTGCTGAACGACTTAGAAGATTTCGAACTGCGGGCGCACTACGACACGGCCATCCGGATCGCAGCAGCCCACCGGGCGTTGCGTTGGTCGCACGACGAAACCGTGATGCGATTGGGGCAGGAACTGGACGGCCGATACCGCAATGCCAACGTGCGGTTGGCAGTATCGTCGCAACTTATGAATCGGTGGATGCCGTCGTCAGAACCGGCCGAGCTGCCGATCGACGAGCGAATCATGGGGATCCGTACACGAGGATCGTCAGCGACCGTGGCAAAGCTACGTGTCGAATTGTTGCCGAGCCCTGATTCATGGAACTTCTACCTTCACGCGGACGGTCAAGTGGCCTCGCGAACCTACGCCTCGCAGGGACCCGCCACGTTCTTCACACGCGGACGATCGGTCTTTCAAGCAGAGAAACAGATCGTCATCCGCCCCGAAGGCATCCGACAACTGGATGCAGAAGTGGCCGCGAACAGTAACACGAACCTGGCTGGTCTGAGGACCGATGTCGACCGGATTCCACTCCTGGGGAATCTTGCCCAGGCGATCGCCACCCATCAGTATCAGACGCGTGTTCCACGAGCCGAATGGGAGGCGCGGAACCGCTTGGCTTGGCGAGTGGGCGAGACGATTGATCACCAGGTCCGCGAGCAACTGGAACAGGTCGAACAGCGTTTCACCAACCATTTTCAACGTCCGATGCAAAAGCTGGGCGTCGATCCGCTACCGGTCGAGCTGCAGACGACCGAGCAGCGAGTCATCGCCCGCTACCGTCTGGCCGGCCCGCATCAATTGGCCGCTTATACCCCTCGGCCGCTGGCGCCAGCGAATAGTTTGATGAGCATGCAGATCCACGAATCCGCGTTGAACAATGTGGTGGACCAGCTTGGATGGAGCGGACGACGCGTGCCTTTGACGGAGATCTACCAGGAACTGGGCAGCTTATTCGCGGCTCCGACGATCCAACCGCCGGATGATCTGCCTGACGACGTGGTGGTGCGTTTTGCTGATCGCAACCCCATCCGGTTTCTGTTCCAGGATGGTCGCGTCACGGTGACGCTGGGGCTGGCCGAATTATTGCAAGGCCGCAACCGCTGGCGTAATTTCGTCGTACGCGTCCACTACCAACCGGCGTTGGATGATCCGGACGTGGATTTGGTCCGGGATCAGTTCGTCGAACTGATCGGCCGCCTGTCGTTGCGAGATCAGATCGCGTTGCGAGGTGTGTTCAGCCGCGTGTTCAATCGCGAAAGACCCTTCGATTTGATCAGCCGGCGTCTGGCCGACGAGCCGCAAATGGCTGGATTGGAAGTCTCGCAGATGGATATCGAAGACGGCTGGTTCGCATTGGCGATCGGCCCGTCCGGCACCCGCACGGCCATGGAAGCTCGCGATCGACGTCACCGAACGCACGGCTCGCTGCTGCGATAAGCACCCGGCCAGGAGTTTCTTGTCAATCAAGGTAGGCCCTTCACGCGTCAAGATCGACAATTTATTGTCGATCTTTGGTTTTGCCGTTAGGCCGCAATCTTGAGTTCCTGAAGGATTTCTTCC
>SKVE01000955.1 GCA_007129635.1 Planctomycetaceae bacterium | reverse complement strand
TCTGCTGGGGCGGATGGGGCAGGTCTGCATCGAGCTGCTGGCGACTCCGGAGACCGAAGGGCTCAGTACCCTGCTCGACAGCACCGCGGCGGTCACCATCGCCAACATCAGGGCGCCGATCGCCGACATGAACGCGAGTTGGCAGGTGTTCTGGCGGGAACAGTTTCCGCGACGAGGAGCCTGATCCCAAGAAGAGGTGGAAAGAACTGCTGGTGTTTCTCGCGCCGATCATGATCGCCGGGGCCTAAAAAGCGAGGTTTCGCGATGACTTGATTATCTCACCCACGCTCAGAATCGCTGGCCGTACATCATGCGATCCTCCGGTCTTGGCAGCCTTGGAAACGAATGCCGGTCACCTTCGCGTGGTTCGACATGAGCAGATCTTTTTTTGAAGATAGCTCGTGCGGGGGATTGCCAGTTTTCTGTTGGCTGGAGTACTCTTTAGCTGATCAACTTACTTGTCGTAAAGGAAAGCGATGGACGATCGGCAGAATTGTTCGAAGGACGAGGCATTCGATCCCGCATTGATCGCGACGGTGCGTTTGGCGATGGTGCCGGGCGTTGGGCCGGCGACTCGACGCGCGTTGTTCGAGGTGTTTGCATCCGCCGAAGAGATCCTAGCTGCGCCGCCCAGTCGATTACGCGAGGTGCCCGGCGTCGGGGCGACATTGGCTCGACGCATCGTGGCCGCTTGCGATGAAATCGATGTGGAAACCCAGTTAGAATTGTGCCGCCGGTCCGGTGTCATGTTACTGACCGAACAGTCGTCCCAATATCCGCGCCTGTTGCGCGAGATCCACGATCCACCCGCCATCCTGTTCGTCCGCGGCAACTTGTTGCCCGAGGACGCATTGTCGGTGGCGGTCGTCGGAACCAGGCATTGCAGCCACTACGGGCGGCAGACAGCCGAACGGTTGGCTGCGGGATTGGCTCGAGCCGGCTTGACGATCGTCAGTGGGCTGGCGCGGGGAATCGATGCGGTTGCCCATCAGGGAGCGATGAAAGCGGGTGGACGGACCCTGGCGATTTTGGGTAGCGGAGTCCTGAATATCTATCCTCCGGAACATGTTTCTTTGGCCGATCAGGTGATCGGCTCTGGTGCGGTCATCAGCGAGAACCCGCCGACGAGCGAGCCGATGACGGGCTCCTTTCCGCAGCGGAACCGCGTGATCACCGGAATGACGCTCGGGGTGATCGTGGTCGAGGCCGGCGAGCGGTCGGGCGCCCTCATCTCGGCTCGCCATGCCATGGAACAAGGACGCGAAGTCTTCGCGGTCCCGGGACGTGTGGACAGCCGTACGTCTCGCGGTTGCCATCGCCTGATTCGGGATGGAGCCAAGTTGGTCGAGACGGTCGAGGACGTGTTGGAGGAATTCGGCCCCTTGGTCGAGGCCACGCCACAGCCGGATGGTCGAGTGATCCATCATCCGGCGGAGTTGCAATTGAACGATCAGGAGCGTTTGGTGCTGGAGGCCATCGACACCGAACCGATCAGTATCGACGCGGTGGCCATTACCAGTGGCTTGCCGATTCAGCGAGTACTCGCCACACTGAGTGTTTTGGAAATGCGGCACCTGGTGCGGCGAGTCAGCGGAAATCTTGTGATGCGAAAATAGCTTGGAGATCATCTTCTTATGGAAAATCGTACGTTACACCAGTGGTTGGCCGGTCTCGATGACTGGTTGAATTTTGTGCCGGATGCGGTGATGGTGGTGGATCCCGGCGGCAAGATTGTCTTGGTGAATCGACAGGCCGAGCAGATGTTTCGACTTTCGGGTACCGAACTCTGCGGCCAAATGGTAGAGAGTCTGATCCCGGAGCGTCATCGTTTCTTGCATCAAACGCATCGCCAACACTACGGACGTGCGCCTCACGTGCGGGCGATGGGGATCGTGTCCGAGCTGACGGCATTGCGCGGCGACGGCAGCGAGTTTCCCGTCGAGATCAGTCTGGGGCCGATCCCGGCCAGTGAGGGAGCGGCCGTGTTCGTGGTGATTCGCGATCTGAGCGAACGCCGGCGGATCGAGTCGGTATTACGGGAACATCAATCGCAGATCCTAGCGGCTCGAACGATTCAGGAGCAGCAGTTGCCCAGTCGAGCTCCGGAAATCGTTGGTTACGACATCGCGGGAATTCTGCGACCGGCGGAACCTGCCGGCGGTGATAGTTTCGATTTCTTCTCGCTGCAAAACGGTTGTCTGGCGGTGGTCGTCAGCGATGTGGCTGGCCAGGGCCTGGGCCCGGTCAAGTTCATGGCGGCCATGCACAGACGGCTCCGCCATTCGGCGACGACCAACAGCGATCTGGGCCAGATCTTGCAGGCGGCCAATGCGGTGGGATTCGGCGAGACCGAGTCCCCGACGTTTGCAACCGCGTACCTGGGCAGCCTGAATCCGGCCCACCGGATCTGGCAGTACGCCAGCGCGGGGCACACCGTCGGGTACGTACTGGATCGTCACGGCGAAGTCCGTACGCGGATGGAGGCGACTTCGATTCCGCTGGCCATTTCGCCCGAGACAACGTTCCCCGTATCTGATCCGATCGCGTTGGAGGACGGCGATATCCTGGTGCTGCCAACCAACGGCGTTCTGGAGAGCCGCAACGTCGTCGGGGAACCGTTCGGAGCGACCGGCTGTTTGAGCCTGATACATCGGATGCGCCAACGGCCCGCGAAAGAGATCTTGGACCGTCTGCTGGAAACGGTCCAACAGTACAGCGCTGGCGATGATCAGGTGGACGATCTGACCGCGGTGCTGATCAAGGTCGGCGACGATCCAGTCGCTTCGCTAACCCAGTTACGAGAAGACCGACCGCTGATGAACGCTAATCAACGCTAATGTTCGGAAGCCTGCAGGGCAACCACCTTTCTCGCCTTTATTAGCGTTGATCAGCGTTCATCAGCGGTCCCAATTTACTCCAGAACGATGCGTGTATCTTCGGCCAGCTCCGAACATGGTAGCAGCTGGGTTGGCGGGTGCAAAGCGGCTTGAACCGGGCGAAGGATGCTGACTGTTCATCGCGAGGGACCCATATTTGGCTTTTTTTGGCTCTAACAGGGGGCTACTGGGCTGGTGTATCGACTCTTTCGGTGGGAGCAACTCGGCTCTGTCGACGGACTTCGTGCGCGGTGCATAAGTCCAGAATGATCGGTTCACTCGATACAAGGGGGAAGAATGGAGATTGGGAGCCGCTCAGGCGGTGACTGCTGCCACGATACCCAATTGCGGAGGCTG
>SKVE01000038.1 GCA_007129635.1 Planctomycetaceae bacterium | reverse complement strand
TCTTGGCGCAGTCCAAGACGTCGCGTAGAGTCTTCGGTCGTAACATGCGCGCACGGTGCGCGCATGTTTGTAGGTTGGGACTCTGTCCCGACCGGGTCGGGTCGGAGACCCAACCTACTTCGGTTGCGGCCGCAGGCCGCGTTAGGAAACTCACGAACTAGTGCCGTCCGCAGCGCCGTACCGTACTGCGGCTTGCAGAATCGCTAGGTGTGAACCCAGCGGATCTCTGGCCTGCTTTTCAGGCTCAGGCTTCATGATCTGCGACAGGTTGATTCCATTTGGGTGTCATCAGCCTTCATGACTCGAACTCCAGGTTACGGATTTGCTGTAACAATTCGGTCAGTTCCCGAACTTTGTCGGGCATTTCGTCGTACAGATTGCGTGTTTCGGCGGGGTCGTTGGCCAGATGATAAAGTTGTCCGGCCGGTCCGCCTTCGATGGTGGGATCGAGTTCGCGCGGTTGGGAAAACCCGCCCGAGCCGCGGTGGTCGGGGATCAACTTCCATGGGCCTTGCCGGATCGCGAACACGCCGCGGAACGACAGGTGCACCGTGTGGTCGCGGACCGGGACCTCGGGCTTTTCCGTCAGCAGGGCGGGCAGGAGGCTGCGGCTGTCCGGGCCGGCGCCAGGCGGCAGTTCCGCATTCAGGATGTCGGCCACGGTCGCCAGAAGGTCGGTCAGATCGACCAGTTCGTCGCTGACCGTCCCGGCAGGGGTTTTCCCAGGCCAGCGGACGAGAAACGGCACGCGATGCCCGCCTTCCCAGATGTCCGCCTTCAATCCACGCAGATGCGCGTTGCCCTGATGGCCGTATTCGCGGATGTGAGCGGCTCGTCCCGTGATCTTGTAGTGTTTGACGTCGTCGGCTTCTTGAGCTTCCCAGTAATGGTACAGCCCGCCGTTGTCCGAGGTAAACAGCACCAGGGTGTCGTCCGCCAGTCGAAGCCGGTCGAGCGTTTCGAGGATGGCGCCGACAAAGGCATCCGTCTCGACGACAAAGTCGCCATATTCGCCGGCTTGGCTCGTGCCACGATATTCCTGGTTCGTGACGACCGGCAGATGGGGCGAAGGCAGCGCGGCGTAGAGAAAGAACGGCCGCTGAGGTTGGGTGGTCGCCTGCTTCTCGATGAACGCGATCGATTCGCCGACAAGACGCGGCAGGACGCCGAAATTGGTGAAATCGGGCGAACGCAAGCCTTCGTCGGTGGCCAAGAAGTTCGCGTCGCGCATCCGTGGCTGTTTCAACACCGGCAGGTGCAGCACCCGATCCCCGTCCAAGTAGCAAAAGGGCGGCATGTTTAGCGAAGCGGAAATGCCGAAGAACCGATCGAACCCTAAGGCGAGCGGACCGCCAGTAAAGGGACGAGTATAGTCGATCGCGTAGCCGGGACGCACGCCACCCTTTTCGGCGCGATCCAGGTCTTCCAGCGAACCGTCCGTGCGGGTCCATTGCAAGCCCAAATGCCATTTGCCGATGCAGGCGGTGGCATAACCATGCGAACGAAGAAACGATGCCACGGTCATGCGTTCCTGCTCGATCAGCGGCGGACTGAACCCGTCCAACACGCCCGACTTTAGTCGCGATCGCCAGTGGTAACGGCCGGTAAGCAGGCTGTAGCGAGTGGGCGTGCAGACGGCCGATGGCGAGTGCGCATCGGTGAATCGCATCCCCTCGGCGGCCAACCGGTCCGAGTGCGGCGTGGTGATCTTCGACGCCGGATTGTTGCACGACAGATCGCCGTAACCCAGGTCGTCCGCCAGAATCACCACGATGTTCGGCCCACCGGCCATCTCGGCCGCCGGCACTGCGAACGGCACGAATGTCAACAAGACGCCGAGCCACATGAACTGGCGACGCCGGATCAAATATCGAGTGATGTGCATAGGTCGATGTCCTTTCCTTGAGCCGAGGTTGTCTACGAAGAGCGGTCACTCCAGGTCATTGCCGGCCAACGGCGAGCGGACGCATTCGTCGATGCGGCTGCGGAAGTCGGCGACGCGGGGGATCAGGTCGGGATAGCGTTCGGCCAGCGCGTCGAGCTGGTCTCCCAGACGGCGGCCTGATGGGGCACGTTCGACGGCGTCGCAGGTGCGAAAGTCGGCGAAGTGGGCGTTCAGCCGGCGGATGTCATCGCGCGGGGCGTTCCGCGACACTAGCGCCGACACGATTTCGGCCAACAGGAATGCGAGCTTCAGGTGTCCGTGCGGGTCGCCGGGAAGGGGTTCGTCGGACGCAGAGCCCGACCAGACCGAGGCGAACTCGTCGGGCTCGTTCTCCCCCACCGCTTCGCTTTCCGCCTGACGACGGTCGATCGCCATCGACATTTCTTCGAACTCGCGTTGCTGCTCTTCCCACGCCTCACGCGTTTCGTGCATCGAGAAAGCGAACTCTTCATCCAGTTCCAGATGGTGCCCGTCCAGACCGGTAAAGCCGACTCCAAACATTCCCTCGGCCATCATCTCGCAGATGGGGCAATCACAGTCGTCGACGTGTTGCTCGACTTCACGCCCGGACATGCCGACGATCGGCACATCGCTCCCCCGAGGAACGCGGCGGCGGCTGCATTCGATGATAAAGCTGGGCGGCGACCCGCCTTCCAAGGGGTTTGCCAACCAATCCCCTTGGACGCCACTCAAAAACTCGACCAAGGCTGGCCGACAATTCTCTCCAGCGGCGATCCGACCCTTCGTTTCCTCGTTTTCGCACCAGGACCATGCCGCCGAGATCAGTTCGCGGCAGAGGTCGAAATAGATCACCATCTCCTCGCCGCCCATCGGTGCCGTCTCGTAACCGGCGACATCATCCGGCGCGGCGATGATTTCTCCACCGTCTTCGAACCGCAGTCGCTGGGCCCACACCAGGCCGTCGATCCATTGGTGGGCTCCGTGCAACATCTGCCTGGGCATCAGCCCGCCCAGATCCTGACGAGGCGTCATCAGCCAGTCGCGATGCACTTCGATGGTGAACGGATAATGGGACCGCTGACTGTCAACGTCGCGGGACGCCCAACACTCGCTGCGAACGATCTCCAATACGCGGGAGGCAAGGTCTGCCAGCAAGGGTTCGCCGAAGAGAACCTCACGGTTCACCTCCGGCCGCCGGATGGGAGAGAGACGCGGTTGGCCGAATACCGCAGTGTCAGCCTGCTCGTGCAGTTCCCACCAGGGCGGCAGATGCACGCTCAGCGGACAATGTTGCCGGTCGTCCTCGTCCACGACCATCGCAAACACCG
>SKVE01000840.1 GCA_007129635.1 Planctomycetaceae bacterium | reverse complement strand
CCGACCCGGGCGGCGATGTGCCGGCCGGTGATCCGGTAGTCTTCGGTCCGCGGCCCTGGCATCGAACCGAAACCGAACGACCGGTAGACAATCGCGCGGTCGAACTTCGCAGCTAGTTCCGGGTCGGTGATCCGCAGAGCGACAGCCGCGGCCAGCACGCGCCGCGGCGAGCCCGGCGGCTCGTTCTTGAACTGCCTGAGCGCATCGAGTACCGGCTTGCCCCGCGACACCAGCTCGTGGCGGGTCCGCAGTGCCTGGTCGACTTGCGATAGCGGCAACTCGTCCAACAGGATGCCGATGCCGCTCGTGTCGCCCTGCCGCAGCAGAAGCCGGGCCGCCGTGACGCGAATCGCCGGCCGCTGGTGGTTCAGCAATTGGCGGAGCGCCGTACGGTCGCCCATGACGGCCGGCGCCACGTCGGCCCGCAGCGCGGCAGCCTCGCGCCACGCCTTGCCCCAGTGGTGGTTGTTTTGGGTCGCATGGTCGGCCGTGGCCTGCACGACATCCAGAATGCCGGCAGCCGCCGGACCGCCGACCAGCAGCGCCGCCTCGACCAGATCGTCGGGCCGGACCTTGTTCGGCTGGTCGGCCAGCTTCTGGAGTTCCTCGATTGCCCGCTGGCCACCCCAGAGGGCCAACGCTCGCACAGCCGGCGAAGCGTCGTCGGGATTGCGAGCCACGGACACGATCTCCAGCAATACGTCAAAGGCGGCGGCCGGCTTCTTCAGCCGCGCGAGCCGCTCCAGGTCGCGGCTGCGCCCCGACCATAAAGCGTGCTCGGTCAACACCGCGGCAGCCGGCGCGAAGACCTGATCGGGCAGCGCGTCGCAGCTCAGCCCGTAACCCAGCCAATACGACCCCCACCCTACCGGAACGTATTCCGCTGGCTGGATCTGCGCCGCTGGCTTCGCTTCGATCTCATCGGACTCGATCTCGTCGAGCATCCCATACTCTTCGGATTCGATCTCTTCGAGCATCCCATACATCGACGACCGCACTTTCGGTGGCCTGTCCGGCAATTTCTCGGGCGGGAAGAACCGGCGCAAGACCCGATCCGACGCGTTGCGGCCGATGGCCTCGTAGAACCGCGCGGCTGCCTCGGGATGCTCGATCTCGAACAGCAGACCCGCCGCCACGACGCGGGCGTCCAATGGCTGGGACGCCGCGAGCTGCTTCGCCAGATACTCTTTCGCCACCGGACCGAATTGCAGCATTGCCGCGCGGACTTCCCCATACTTCGCCGCGCTCTGCTTCGTCCGGAACCAGTCGTTGCGCAGCACGTTCAGCAGGAACTCGAACGCGGCCGGCACACCTCGTGGATCCTGTAACGCACCGAGTGCCTGGACCAGTTCCGTCTGCTGCTGCGGATATTCGCTGGCTTTGAGCTTGGCGACCAGCAGTGGAACGCTCTGGCGATCGCCGAACCGGGCCAACGTGCGGGCGATCGCGCCGGATTGGAGCATCCGCCGCCAGGCCCGCTGACGCGCGGCGTCGGGCTTCGTCACCTGGCTGGTCGGCGCGTCGGCCAATGCGCGGCGCAACGCGGGCAGCGCGGCCGGGCCGAGCTGCACCAATGCCTCCTCGACCACCTTTGTCTCGGGAGCCCGACTGAAGGCCAGGGCGTCGACCAGTGCGGGCGCGGCGCTGGGATCTCCCAGATGGGCGAGCATCGCCACGGCCCGCGGCCGGCCACGCTCGGGGCCTCCACCGCCGCTGTGGTGGGCCGTCGCCCGCAGGTAGTCGATCAACAGCGGCGTCGCCGTACGGTCGTAGGTCACGCCCTCAGGCGGCACCGGCGGCGTGGTCTTCCGCGTCGCGTAGTACTCGACCGCCTGGGCCAGTTCCACGCGGGCGACGCCCGGCTTGTCCAGCAGCAGGTGCGTCTCCCAGGCGTCGATCCCGCGATAGAGCGCCGCCGTACGCTCGGGCGACTCGATCCGCAGCAACAGCGCCTTCGCCAAATCCCGCTGCCGGTGATCGTCGGCTTTGGTCTTCTCGTTCAGCAACGGCAGAATCGCCTGACCCTGCTGCTCCAGATAGCTACGGCCCACCACGTACGTCCGCCCCTCGTCATCGGCCGTGCGATCGAACAACCGCCGCACCTCTTCCGCCTGGCCGCCTGCAGCAGAACCTCCGCCCCAACCTGCGGCCATCGCGGAATACAACGCCAAGAAAACGCTTGCGGCACACGGCATCAGCGGTCTCCTCTCGATCAGGGAGCATCCCCTTTACACGTGGTCTGCGGATGGACCGGCAACAGCCCCAAGGTGGCCTGAAAACACTACCTGCAAATCACCGATGCCGACTTCGACAAGGCGGTGCATCATGCGGGCAAACGTGGAAATCCCGCGTTTCACCGTGTTTCCGCCCGACCAAAAGTACCCTCGAGTGGAACCGAACAATTCGCCAATTCCCTTGAAAAAACGGGGGTAGCCGGGTCAGGCGGTGCAGAAAGCGGTGCAGTTGCCCCGGTTTTCGCCTCGTTTTCCGATTGGCTCGATGCTTGCCCCGTGGATCTGGACGACGCGACCAAAGACCGGATTCGAGCGATCGTCGGGGACGGCTGGCCTGCGATCATCTGATGCGGGGTTGGTCAGAATGTGAAATTCGCCCCGTAACGCATCGGGATGGCCGAAGATGGCTCCGGAGTCACGATAGACCGTCTGGACGCGATACGGGGCGAAATCGGGCCAATTCTGGGCATCCCTGCCTGTCGGCTTGCACGTCACTGGGCCCGTTTAATCCTCGCCTCGATGCCCATTTTCTGCCCTGTTTCCCAAGGGTCAGGCTGTAACAGGCGAACGATGCGATCCGGCCCGGTCTCTGCCCTGCCTGGGTTCAATCGGGCTCGGGATGCCGGGATCGGTCATCGTTGGGCAGGGCGACGGGGCGTTGGTGGCGACGCTGGACCCTGGGGCTGCTGGCCGATCCGTGAAGCCTCGCCCCTGCCCGCTGTCGAGATCGGCCCTTGATCGATCCAGCGGACGAACCGACCTGCCGATCTGCCGACCGTCCAGCTTGCCGACCGTCAGGACGAGACGGTGGCGACGCATTCTGTGAAACGCTGCCCCAGTGGGGAAAGTCGCCTGCACCGTCCAAGCCCAGCGGTGTATCATGGCTCGGGTGAAGGCCGAGGGGCAAAGCGAATTCGAGGCGAGACCGGTGGGGCCCCCCTCGCCCCAGATTTTTTGCCCCGCTTCCCGCGCATTCACGGCAAGGTACCCTTACCTAGCTCCCGTT
>SKVE01000005.1 GCA_007129635.1 Planctomycetaceae bacterium | reverse complement strand
CCGACAACCCTGGCCGCTCCCGTTGCCTCGACGACCAGCGGCTTTGGTTACGACATTCAATTTGCTGAGCCGTTTACTCAGGGCCAAAAGGCGGAATTCCTGACGGCCAGCGGGATCATCGATGAGGTCGGAGCCTTCCGTGGATCCGCCCCTCTTTTTCCTAACAACCCTGATCCCCAATTATTGTTCACCACCAGGTTCACCGCCCTATTTCCTACGGGAGGTATCGGTTCGCTGACGTTCACCGCAGATCCAGCCGACTTTTTGCCTCAGAATCAGGTCTCGTTGATCCGATCGGGTGTTGTCGACCCGAACACAGGCGTCGATCTGGGTCTGAACGTGCCGATCTCACAGGTTTCTTACGTCTCAACCACCCCGATCACCGTCATCGGCGCTGTGGGCGAGGGGGAGTTCACCAATCCGAACAATCCATTCGATGTCAATGATGACGGCTACGTCACGCCCATGGACGCGCTGTTCGTGATGAATTTTTTGAACACGCACGGATCGATAGACCTGCGGAATCTGTCTGGCGGCGAAGGCGAAACGGGCACCATCCACTATTACGACACGAACGGGGATGGGGTCATTTCCCCGGCAGATGTATTAGGAATCATCAATTTCTTAAATCTTAAGGCTGGTCAAGGCGGGCACGGCGAAGGCGAAGCGGGATCATATCCGATGGCCGACGAGATCGCCGCTTTGGTGATTGATCCTCCGGCGATGGCCACGATGATCGCCATGGTGGATGCGGCGGAAGCACGCATGCTGATGGCGGAAGCCGAAGCGGAGGCGTTGCAAGAATTCTCCTCGGTTGACCCCAACGCTCGCTCAGTGGACGATGCCTATCGTCTGAGCGGTCCGGAAAATGGCCAGGACGAAAGGGAAGAAGCGTCTTGGTGGCTGGAAGATGATCTCGTCGAGGACGTTGCTCAGGCGTGGCAGGTTTCCAACTCGCTGGACAGCCTGCTGGACGTTTTGGTGTGATCGGGACGAAAATCAAAGGCCGATTCGATTTTTTCGGAGTTTTCTGCCCGCCACGAACTTGACAAACAACAAAATCAGTGCTCAAATGCGCTCTAGCACAGGTTGGGATGGATGTACTATATTGGTGACGTCCATTTTGTCCGCCTGTTTCCCGCCAAGGTTGCCCCGCTTCGACTGCTGTCACCTGCCTGGGATGTGCGCACTGATATGCTTGATCCGATCGCAAAACTGATTGTTACGGAATCAAAAACTGACTGTCGCGAGATTCCGCTGTGCGAATTTCCTTTACGTCTGGGACGTAGCCCAAGTGCCGATGTCTGTATCGATGATCGCTGGGTCAGTCGTTACCACTGCGAAATCGACTACGAAAAGGACACCCTCACGGTGCGGGATCTCGGGTCCAAACATGGAACCTTCGTCAACGGCCAACCTGTGAACCGGGTGCGTTTGCATCCTGGTGACGAATTGAGTTTGGGGTTGAGTCGCTTTTTGGTCGAATGGCAGCGCGAGTCGGATGTGGTCGAGGTCGCGGGACGAGCCTACGCGTAGACTTGGGTCTGAAAGGGAGTTCCATGGTAAAAACAGCCAGCACCATGCTGCCATTGGGTACAAAGGCACCAGATTTTTCCTTGCCGAATATCGATGGACGGACGATTAGTTTAGAGAATTTTGCAGGCGTCGATGCGCTGGTCGTCATGTTCTTGTGCAACCATTGCCCGTTCGTCAAGCACATCGCTGATGTCCTGGCTAAAGTGGCTCGAGAATACCAGGATCGAGGGGCTGGATTCGTCGGGATTAGCTCGAATGATGTAGGAAATCACCCCGAAGATTCGCCAGAAAAGATGGTGGCCGAGGCAGATGCACGGGGTTACACCTTCCCGTACTTGTACGACGAGACGCAGGAGGTTGCTCGGGCGTATCGAGCGGCATGCACGCCCGATTTTTTCATTTTCGATCGGAACCAGCAGTTGGTGTACCGTGGTCAGTTCGACGCCAGTCGCCCCGGTTCGGAAATCCCGGTCACGGGGGAGGGTCTGGCCAGCGCGCTGGATGCGGTGCTTCGTGGAGAAGAAGCGCCCGAGGATCAGAAGCCCAGCATCGGCTGCAATATCAAATGGCGGCCTGGGATGGAACCCGACTACTTCCAGTCCTGAGGCATCGTTTGGTTCCGCTTAGCGGCCGGCAAAACCATAGGTGTCGGATTTGATCTGGTGGTCCGTGACGCCGTTATGTTGCACCCCTGTTCCGGACGTTGAAGTTCACGATTCATCGTGCCGCCGACCCGGCTCACTCGCACCGGCACGATAAATCGTGAACTCCAACGCACCGGCACGATAAATCGTGAATTCCAGCGCACCGGCACGATAAATCGTGAACTCCAACGCAAGGGGGGCGGTGCTTAGCGTTGCACGAACTCGGGGACGATCGCCTGGTCGATTACGCCAGCCTGGTGGCCGCGTCGCAACAGCTCGGCGACGGCCTCTCGACCGCGGGGGCCGAAGTCTACCGTCCACTCGTTCACGTACATCCCCACGAAGCGGTCGGCACTGTCATTGTCCAGCCCTCGCCCAAACTGCAACGCGTAATCAAGCGCTTCCTGGCGATGGTCCAAGCCGTACTGAATGCTGCGGGATAACAACTGCTCGACCTCGCGAACGGTCTGATTGCCCAGATCTTTGCGGATCGCGTTGGCACCTAACGGTAACGGAAGACTGGTCTGGTCGTGCCACCATTGTCCCAAGTCGACCAGCAACTGCAGGTTCTGCCGGGCGTATGTCAACTGGCCTTCGTGGATCACCAAGCCCGCGTCGATGCGCTGTCCCTGGTAGTTCCCTTGAGCGGTAACATCCAGAATCTGGTCAAAAGGTACCACGACGTGCTGGAAATCGCTGCCAAGGCACATTCGCAGAACCAAGTAGGCCGTCGTCAACGTGCCGGGTACCGCGACCACTCGGTTTCGCAAGTCTTCGAGTGACGTTCCTGGCTTGGCTACCACCATCGGGCCGTATTGATCTCCCATGCTGGCGCCACAGTTGCACAGTAGGTATTTGTCCTGCAGGTAAGCGTAGGCATGCAGGCTGACGGCGGTCAGTTCCAGTTCACCCCCCAGCGCCCGGCGGTTAAGCGTTTCGATATCGACCAGTTCATGCTGGAATCGGTATCGACCGGTTTCCAATCGCTCGGCGGCCAACGCAAAGAACATAAAGGCGTCATCGGGATCGGGACTGTGACCGACTCGGATAAGCTGTGAATCCTGT